>JBEGTZ010000145.1:0-4567 GCA_041179125.1 Pseudomonadota bacterium
AGACTTTTTGCTCAGGCCTTGTGCCTTTTTCAATTAATGCGCAGGGGGTTTCGGCGGGTTTGCCGTGGTTAATTAATTCCGCGCAAATAACCGGCAGGCTAACAAGGCCCATATAAAAAACCAGGGTTTGTTCGTTGCTAATTAATTCCGGCCAGGGCAGTTGGAAGCTGCCATCTTTTAAATGGCCGGTAATAAAGCGCACGGATTGCGCGTAATCCCGGTGGGTAAGTGGAATGCCTGCGTAGGCGGCGCAGCCGGAGGCGGCGGTGATGCCGGGGACAACTTGGAAGGGAATTCCGGCGGCGGCTAATAATTCTATTTCTTCGCCGCCGCGACCAAAAATAAATGGGTCGCCGCCTTTTAGGCGCAAAACGCGTTTTCCTTGTAGTGCTAAATCCAACAATAATTGGTTAATTTCCGTTTGTTGCATCGCGTGGTCTTGGCGTTTTTTACCTACATAAATACGCTCGGCATCCCGGCGCACTAAATTCATAATCGGTTCGGACACTAAACGGTCGTATAAAACCACTTCCGCCTGTTGCATTAAACGCAGGGCTTTAAAGGTTAATAAATCCGGGTCGCCGGGGCCTGCGCCGACTAAATACACTTCGCCTTGGGGCGCTAATTCCGGCTGATTTAATTGTGCTATTAATTCATGTTCGGCTTTTTGTTCTTGGCCGGATAAAAACATTTCGCCGATGGAGCCGGTTAAAATATGTTCCCAAAAACGGCGGCGTTGGTCGCCGTCGTTAAATTTTTGTTTCACCGGTTCGCGAAATTTACTGGCCAATTGCGCTAAACGGCCATAAGTGGCGGGAATAAGGCTTTCTATTTTAGCGCGCAGCATCCGCGCAACCACGGGGGCTTCGCCGCCGCTGCTAAAAGCGATCATCAGCGGGCTGCGGTCTACAATGGCGGGGGTGATTACGCTGCATAATGCGGGGGAATCCACCACATTTACCGGCAAATTAATGGCAAAACAATCAGCGGAGACTTGTTCGTTAACGCACGTATTATCGGTGGCGCAAATGACTAAAACACAGTTTTTGATGTGTTCGACGCAATAGGCGCTGATAATAATTTCACCGCCCTTGGCGGTAATTAATTCAGTTAATTCCGGCAGAACACTCAGGCTTACCAAACGCACCTTAGCCCCTGCGCTTACCAATAAACGGGCTTTACGCAGTGCAATTACGCCGCCGCCCACTAATAAACAAGTGCGGCCCTGTAAGCGATGAAACAGCGGCAAATAATCCATTATTAAATCTGCGTGATGCCGCCCATATAGGGCAGCAAGGCTTCAGGCACGGTTACTGTGCCATCAATATTTTGATAATTTTCTAAAATCGCCACCAGGGTGCGCCCCACGGCTAACCCTGAGCCATTGAGTGTGTGCAGTAATTCGGGTTTATTGGTGGTGGGGTTGCGGTAGCGTGTTTTCATGCGGCGGGCTTGGAAATCGCGGAAGCTACTGCACGAGGATATTTCGCGGTATTTATTTTGTGAGGGTATCCAAACTTCAATATCGTAAGTTTTAGCGGCGGAAAACCCCATGTCGCCGGTGCATAAAATAACCGTGCGGTAGGCGAGATTTAATTTTTGCAAAATCGCTTCAGCGTGGCCGGTTAATGCTTCTAAGGCAGCGTCGGAATCTTCTGGTTTTACAAATTGCACTAATTCAATTTTTTCAAATTGATGCTGGCGAATCATGCCGCGTGTATCGCGGCCATAACTGCCCGCTTCAGAGCGGAAGCACGGCGTGTGGCAAACGTATTTAATGGGCAGCGCTTGGGCATCGACTATTTCATCACGCAATAAATTAGTCACGGGCACTTCGGCGGTGGGGATTAAATAAAAATCGCGCTCGTCGGTGAGTTTAAATAAATCCGCTTCGAATTTAGGCAATTGGCCGGTGCCGAAGAGTGATTCTTTATTCACCATAAACGGCACATACACTTCGTTATAACCGTGTTCTTGTGTGTGGGCGTCTAACATAAATTGAATTAACGCCCGGTGCATTCTGGCTACACCGCCTTTTAATACCGCAAAACGCGAGCCGGTGATTTTAACGGCCACTTCAAAATCCAATTCATTAATACGTGCGCCCACATCAACGTGGTCTTTTACTGGGAAGTTAAATGTAGGCGGTGTACCCCAGGTGCGCACTTGTACGTTGTCGTCTTCGCTTTTACCTTCTGGCACGCCTTCAGCGGGCATATTGGGTACGGATAAAACCAGTGCGTCCATAATGGCTTGTACTTCGCTTAATTCGGCTTCTGCGCTGGCTAATTCACCTTTTAAGGATTCCACCGAATCCAATAAAGGCTGAATATCCTGGCCTGCGGATTTAGCCTGGCCGATTTTTTTGGCGCTGTCGTTGCGTTCTTTTTGCAATTGTTCGCTGCGCATTTGTACCGCTTTGCGTTTTTCTTCCAAGGCGGTTATAGCGTCAACATCCAAAGGGAAATTGCGCTTTTGCATGGCGGCGTGTAATTCAGGTAATTGGGTGCGGAAATATTTGGCATCTAACATAATGGCGGTCTTATCAAAGGGTTAAATGAAGGTTTTAGCCAGCCAATAACTTAATGCCACGGCAGTTAAGTTGGCCAGCCAGCTGCTGAAACAATAAATAAGGGCAAGGCTTTGGGCGTTTTGCCAGAGTACTAAAACTTCAATTACGTAAGAGGAAAACGTAGTGAGCGCGCCTAAAAAACCCACCATTAAAAATGGTTTTAACGATTCAGGCCCGAGTTGTTTTTCCACAATACAATAATAAAAAATACCCATTAAGGCACAGCCGGAAATATTCGCGCAAAAGGTTGCCCAGGGGAATTTATCCACAGCGGGAATAAACACCAGGCTTAGGGCGTAGCGCGCTAATGCGCCTAAGCTGCCGCCTAGGGCAACGGCCAACCACATCATGACGTAGCGCCTCGGGCCTCGGCATTTTTTTCGGCCAGGCGTTTTAATTTTTCGGCTATTTGAATTTCCATCCCGCGCGGCACCGGGAAATAATATTCGCATTCACCCATTTCGTCTGGGAAATAGGTTTCGCCTGCGGCGAAGGCGTCCGGCTCATCGTGGGCGTAACGGTAGGCTTTGCCGTAATCTAAACCTTTCATTAATGCCGTGGGGGCATTGCGCAAATGCATGGGCACGTTGTAGCTGGGCAGGGTTTTTATGTGTGCTTTGCAGGCGTTATACGCGTTATACACGGCGTTACTTTTAGGTGCGGCGGCTAAATAGAGCAGGGCTTGCGCCATCGCAAGTTCGCCCTCGGGGCTGCCTAAACGCGCTTGTACATCCCAGGCGTTTAAGCAGAGTTGCAGGGCGCGCGGATCCGCGTTGCCTATGTCTTCGCTAGCCATGCGCACCAGGCGCCGGGCTATATATAACGGGTCGCAGCCGCCATCTAACATGCGCATAAACCAATACAAACTGGCATCGGGGCTGGAGCCGCGCACGGATTTATGCAAGGCAGAAATTTGTTCGTAGAATAAATCGCCGCCTTTATCAAAACGGCGCACATCAGTCGCTAAAACCCGCGCTAAAACAGAGGGGTCAATCGCTTGCCCGTCTTCTACTAAATCGCTGGCAATTTCTAATAAATTTAAACAGCGGCGGCCATCGCCATCGGCGGCGGTAATTAAACCGGCTTCGGCTTCTGCGGTTAAAAATAATTTGCGTACACCTAAGCCGCGCTCAATATCATTTAATGCGCGCTGTAGCAGTTGTGATAATTCATTATTTTTTAATGATTCCAACACATAAACCCGGCAGCGGGAAAGCAGTGCGTTATTCACTTCAAAGGATGGGTTTTCGGTGGTGGCGCCCACAAAGGTGATGGTGCCGTCTTCTACAAACGGTAAAAACGCATCTTGCTGCGCTTTATTAAAACGGTGGACTTCATCGACAAATAACAGTGTTTTGCGGCCATGAAGTTTTTGTTCGTAATCCGCACTGGCTACTGCTTCGCGAATATCTTTTACACCGGCCAATACTGCGGAGAGTTGAATAAAACGGGCGTTAATTTCATGCGCTAAAAGCCGCGCTAATGAGGTTTTACCTACACCCGGCGGCCCCCAAAAAATAATGGAATGTAATTGCCCGCGCTCCAATGCTTGGCGCAGGGTTTTGCCTGCACCTAGAATGTGTTCCTGGCCGATGTACTCCGCCAAGGCCTGTGGCCGCATACGAGCGGCCAGTGGGCCGAAGGGTTTGGGCGCGCTGGCAAATAAATCCTCAGTCATTTTTAATGATGTCTTTAGTTATTTTCAATTACATCAGTGCCGGGTTTGGGGACAAAATTAAATAGGTTCATATCCACCGGCTGATTGGTGGCGGTATTGGCAAGATTTAAACGGGTGGTTTGGCCTAATTTATCTTCAAATGCCATCGCAGTTAAAACGCCTGCGTTGAAGATAAATTGAATTTTATTCAGTTGTTCTTTGTCGTTTGCTGCTTTGTCATTTTTTTTCGGCAGCAGGGTGAATTCTTGCTGATCCCCGGTGATTTTTTCGGAAATTTTAAATTCAGGTGCCATTTTGGCTACATCGCCACTTAATAA
>JBEGTZ010000146.1:0-8440 GCA_041179125.1 Pseudomonadota bacterium
AGCTTAATTTTTTAATGCATAAAACCGTTATTTTTACTGAACAAAAAGGCGCCAAACAGTTAAAAATACCGCAAAAAGCTTTGCCATTATTGGGTGTGTTAGGATTCGGCCAATTGATTGCATCGGCATGGCTAATGTGTGTTTTTCGCCATCAATACGCGCTGCGAAATAGCGTGGAATCTAAATTTTTAAATTAAACGTAGATACCGGATTAAAACTTAACCTTAAAATTGATAGGAGTCTGATTGTGAATTTTAAAAAAATATTCAGTTGGGGCGCGGTGCCTTTAATGGCTAGCCTGCTTACCGCCCCGGTAATCGCCGCTAATGTGTTGGAAAACGGCGCTTTTGATGGCAATAAATCTTCCCCTTGGGAGTTTGGCGCTTGGGAATCGTCCAGGGCTACTTTGGCTATGGATGCCGGGCGGGTGTGTTTTAACGTCACCAATCCAGGCGCTGAGCCTTGGATGATTCAATTTAGACAAAACGGCATGACCTACGTTGAGGGCAACAACTACACCTTAAGCGCCGATGTGTGGTCGTCCAAGGCGATTAGCCTGAAGGTTGATGGCTCCGATGAGACCGGTTCCTACGTTTGGCATTTCGGTAATACCTTTGCTGTAAATGCCCCCTTGGCCGGTTCGCCAGCCAAAATCCGTGCGGTATTTGCCAACAAACGCAGCACCAGCACCGGCAAATTAAGTTTCCTGATGGGGAATACTTTGGTGCCGGCCAATACCACCGTGTGCTTGGATAATATTGTGCTGGATAACCCCGATGCGACGGTTGTGGTTCGCCCCAGTGATATTCCGCTGTCGCCTGTGCGCGTTAACCAGCATGCGTATTTACCCGATTTTTCAAAACAAGCTGTGTATGTAGTACCCAGTGGTGAAACCGCCAACCAACCGCGCACCTGGCAATTAAAAAAGGGCGCAAGTGTTGTCTCTACAGGACAAACCGTTTATTTCGGCCTTGATGCCGCCTCCGGCGATGTTATCCATACCTTGGATTTTAGTGCAGTTACCGCTGAAGCCGATGATTACACCCTGGTGGTAAAAGGCGCGGCGGCAGATTACGTAAGCTTGCCGTTTGCCATTAGCCGCAGCGCGTACAAAAAAATGAAATACGACGCCTTGGCTTATTTTTACCACAACCGCTCCAGCACGCCCATTTTGGCCGCTGTAGTAGGTGATGCGTTTGCACGCAGTGCGGGCCACCCGGATAACGCCGTTCAAACAGCGGCTTGTGCTACCAGCTCAAGCGCGGCCGACTGCCAAACGCTCAACGTAAGCGGTGGTTGGTACGACGCGGGCGACCACGGTAAATACGTGGTGAATGGCGGTATTAGCGCCTGGACATTGTTGAACCAATTTGAACGTACACAAAACCTTGGCAGCAGTGCCGCAGCATTTGCCGATGGCGCTATGGCCTTACCTGCTGCCGAGAAAAGCAATGGCGTGCCGGATTTATTAGATGAAGCGCGCTGGGAAGTGGAATGGTTTTTAAAAATGCAGGCCACCTCGGGCATGGTGTATCAAAAGGTACACAGCCAAGGTTGGACAGCCATTCCAACGGCGCCAGCGGATGATAAAAACACGCGTGTGGTGCAGCCAGTTTCCACAGCGGCTACGTTAAATTTTGCCGCAGTGACGGCGCAGTGTTACCGCACTTATAAGGCCTTTGATGCCGCGTTTGCTAACAAATGTTTGGCTGCATCCAAAAAAGCCTATAGCGCCGCCAAGTCCAATCCCAATGAAAAAGCGGTGGATTCTCTGGGTTCTGGTTGGTATTCCGATAGCGATCTGACCGATGAGTATTTTTGGGCGGCGAGCGAGCTTTATGTGGCTACCGGTGAGGCGGCTTATCTTAGTGATATGAAATCCGGCAAGTACTTCACGCAGTTTTTCAGCGGTGCCGCTGAGCTGGAAATCCCCGATAACTCAATGAGCTGGCCCACTACACAAGTGTTGGGGGTTATTTCTTTGGCCTCCGCCAAGGGTGAATTTGTGCGCGATGCGGCTTTGCAAAAAAAGGCGCAAAACTTCATTGTGAGCCGCGCCGATAACTATGTAGCTGAAGCGAAAAAACAGGGTTTTGGCTTGCCTTATCAAGGCGAAAAAGCCGGCTGGGGTTCCAACTCGAATGTTGTGAACAACCTGATTGTGATTGGCCTTGCGAATGATTTTACCTGTGGCGGCAAAGCGAGTTATGTCAACGCGATGCAAAGCGGGATGAGTTATTTATTGGGCAGCAACCCCTTGGATCAATCCTACATCACAGGCTTTGGCGAGCGCGCCACACAACAACCGCACCACCGGTTTTGGGCCAAAGCGGCCAGCAATGCGTTCCCTGCGCCACCGGCGGGTGTTTTATCCGGCGGCCCCAACCGTGCCATTGAAGACCCTATTGCCACGGTAGATTTAGCCGGTTGCAGCCCGCTCAAATGTTATTTGGATAATATTGGCTCATGGTCCACCAATGAGATCACGATTAACTGGAACTCACCTTTGGCCTGGGTAGCCGCTTATTTGGATGAACAAAGCAGTACGGCGGGGCAAAAAGCGACGGTACAACGCTGCTCGGGTGGAACGACATCCAGTTCGTCCAACAGCTCTTCGAGTAGCTCTAGTTCTTCAAGTAGCAGCTCCAGTTCTTCTAGTAGTTCTTCTAGTAGTTCTTCTAGTAGTTCTTCCAGCAGCAGTTCACGGCCTTCTAGCAGTAGCTCTAGCTCGTCGAGCAGTTCTTCAAGCAGCAGCTCCAGCTCTTCTAGCAGCTCATCCTCAAGCGGTTCTTCCAGTGGCGGCATCACACTGGGCGGCGCTTTAGGCCTTTGGGATATGCTGGTTTTGTTCTGTCTTGCAGGCTTTGGCGTGTTTTCGCGCCGTTGTTTTAAAGCTTAGAATTTAGGCTTAAACAGGCTAAAAGCATACGCTCGTAGGGCGTATGCTTTTTTTTTGGAAACTATTCCCCCTGTGTCAGCCTGCTTTCTATTTACGTACGCCGTAACTATTCAGCACGTTCGCAATTTTCCATCGCCGCAGGCTTTGCGGGAGTGACGATGAAATGCGCTGAATAGTTACCCTGCGTCATCCCCACCCCCAAGCAGGGGCGCAATTCATTGCGCCCAATTAAACCTAAAAACCCCAGTAAGCCTTCGGAAAGTTTCTCTGCGAAATACTGCACGTCTGTTTTAACTGCCCCCACACCACTTCGATTTTCAAATAGAAGCAGTGCGCGGCACTTGTGAAGAGAACGCCATGCAGAGCACTACCCGCAAACGCCTAGTGGTTGCCGCCGCTGTGATAGCCCCTTTTGTTTTAGCCACGGCAGCGGCTATTGCGCTGCGCATGCAACAGGCCGAGCCGCCAGTGCCCATTACATCGGCCAAAACGGCGCTCACCGTCACGCTCACCGCGCCTACGCTTGCCAACCTGCCGCTGCGGGTGTCGGCTAATGGCACCATCACCGCGTGGCAGGAGGCCAGCATTGGTCCTGAGGCCAATGGTTTGCGCTTGCTTGAGGTGAAGGCCAATGTGGGCGACCGGGTGAAAAAAGGCCAAGTGTTGGCGGTGTTTGCCGCTGAAACCCTGGAGGCTGAGCTGGCGCAAAGCCAAGCTGCGCGGGCTGAGGCGCAGGTGGCACTGGCAGAAGCCGCCGCCAATGCCGAACGTGCGCGCCATTTGCAAAGCAGCGCGGCGTTGGCTGCGCAGCAAATTCAACAGTATTTAAGCGCTGAGCGGGCCGCTAAAGCGCGTGTGGAATCCGCTAAGGCTTTCGAAAAAAACCAGCAACTCAGGCTGGCCCAGCACCGAGTACTGGCGCCGGATGACGGGGTGATCTCCGCTCGGGCGGCCACCTTAGGCGCGGTGGTGCCTGCCGGGCAAGAGCTGTTCCGGCTGATTTTGGGCGGGCGTCTTGAGTGGCGGGCGGAGGTGATGGCGCAGGATTTGGCGCGTTTAACCGTCGGCCAAGCGGCCAGCTTAACGCCCGACGGCGGCGAGCCTATTCAGGGAACGCTGCGCATGGTGGCGCCACTGGTAGACCCGCAAACCCGCAACGGCCTGGTGTATGTGGATATCCCCGCGCAAAGTTTCGCCCTGGCGGGCATGTTTGCCAGAGGCGCATTTGAGCTGGGCAGCCCACAGGCACTCACCCTGCCCCACAGCGCGGTGCTGTTGCGCGATGGCTTCAGTTATGTGATGCGGCTGGGCGCTGAATCTAAAGTGCAACTCACCAAAGTCACCACCGGGCGCCGCAGTGATGGGCGGGTTGAGATTGTGGCGGGCTTAACCGCTTCAGACCAGGTGGTTGAAAGCGGCGGCGGGTTTTTAGGCGATGGCGACCGGGTTCGCGTCGTCGAGGCGGCTTCCCAGTCAACGGAGCTTAATAAAGAGTCCGCGAAGCCTAAAGAGTCCGCGAAGCCTAAAGAAATCGAGAAGCCTAAAGAGTCTGAGGCGGCTCTGAAATCCAAGGAGACTATGAAATCCAAGGCGCCTAATGCGCCCCTGGAGAATACCCTGTGAACCCAAAACCAGAAGCCCCGTTTCGACTCCCCCGCGTGCAACACGCCCTCCTTCAGCGTTTCTTCTTTAAACGTTTCTTCTTTAAACGTTTTTTGGCCCGATACCGCCGCGCTCCACAGCGGCCCCTTCAGCGCCGCAACACCACCCGCAACCTGTGTGTACTGCTCGCCGTTTGGCTGCTGGTCATGGGCGGCTGGGCTTTAAGCGCACACCACAACCACACGCCGCTGCCCGCTTGGCACACCCTGGTATTCGGCCTGGCGCTGGTGATGAGTTTGGCCGGTTTTAACCTGCTGCTGTTGCTCAACGCCTGCAATTCACCAGCCAATGAACCCCCAGCACAGCAACACCCTAAAACAACCGAGATTGCACACAGCCTAGAACCCTCAGTTGAGCGCCCAGAACATGTGTAAGCCACAGGCTCCAATCGCAGTAGTGAACACCCCAGTTGGCGCGCCCACACCAACCACAAGCCCGCAGCCTGTACGTTTTCGGATTTAATATGACAATCAACGTTTCCGCCTGGTCCATCCGCAACCCAACTCCAGCCATCTTGTTATTCCTGCTGTTAAGCCTGGCGGGCCTGATGAGTTTTCGGGCGATGAACATCCAAAACTTCCCCGACATCAGCCTGCCCACGGTGACAGTCACCGCCTCCCTGGCCGGTGCCTCGCCTGCACATTTGGAGAGCGAAGTGGCGCGCACGCTGGAGGACGCCCTTTCCAGCCTGCAAGGTGTGAAACATATCCGCACACTGCTCAGTGATGGCAGCGCCAGCATTACGGTGGAATTCCGCCTCGAAAAACCCATTCAAGATGCCGTAGATGAAGTGCGCGATGCGGTCTCCCGTGCGCGTGCGGACCTCCCCGCCGACCTGCGCGACCCCATAATCAAAAAAGTGGACAGCACCGGCGCCGCCATTCTCACCTACACCCTGGCGGCACCCCAACTGGACGCCGAAGCGCTCTCCTGGTTTATCGACAACCAAGTTAGCCGAGCTTTGCAGGCGGTGCCCGGTGTAGGCAGCGTCTCCCGCGTGGGCGGCGCAAGCCGAGAAGTCCTGGTGGAGCTGGATCCTACACAACTGCTGGCGCGCAACCTCAGCGCCGCCGACATCTCCCGCCAACTGCGCCAAGTGCAGCAAGACGCCTCCGGCGGGCGCAGCGAGATGGCGGGCGCCGAGCAATCCGTGCGCACCCTTGCCAGCGTTCAGTCCGCAGAGGAGCTGGCACATTTGGAGCTGGCCCTCGGCGATGGGCGGCACATTCGCCTAGGTCAAGTTGCCCGCGTGCAAGACACCACCGCCGAACCGCGCACCCAAGCACTGCTGGACGGCCAAGTGGTGGTGGGGTTTGAAGTCATGCGCGCCATCGGTGCCAGCGAGATAAACGTCGCCGACGCCGTGCGCCTGCGCATCAGCCAACTTCAAGCCGCACATCCCAACATTACCTTCACCGAAGCCCTAAACCAGGTTGCACCGGTGCAGGAGAACTACCAAGGCTCCATGAATTTACTCTACGAAGGCGCCTTATTAGCGGTGCTGGTGGTGTTCCTTTTCCTGCGTGACTGGCGCGCAACCTTAGTCTCCGCCGTGGCCCTGCCCCTCTCCGCTATTCCCACCTTCGCACTCATGCACTGGATGGGTTTTACCCTCAACACCGTCACCCTGCTGTCGCTCTCACTGATGATCGGAGTATTAGTGGATGACGCCATAGTGGAAATTGAAAACATCATGCGGCATTTGCGCATGGGCAAAACCCCCTACCAAGCCGCCATGGAAGCCGCCGACGAAATAGGCCTGGCGGTCATCGCCACCACCCTCACCCTCATCGCCGTATTCCTACCCACCGCATTTATGGGCGGCATACCGGGTAAATTCTTTGTGCAATTTGGCTGGACAGCCGCCATAGCCGTGTTCTTCTCCCTACTGGTGGCGCGCATGTTAACGCCGATGATGGCCGCCTACCTGCTCAAACCACCCCAACACGCCGAGCCAGAACCCAGCTGGATGCGCTTGTACCTCCAGATGATTCACTGGTGTTTACAGCACCGCATCAAAACCCTCGCGGCCGCCGCCGTGTTTTTTGTCGGCAGCTTCGCCCTAGTGCCCTTATTACCCACAGGCTTTATGCCCGCAGACGACGAAGCGCAAATCCAAATAACCCTAACCCTACCGCCAGGCAGCCGCCTGCACGAAACCCATGCCCTGGCCGAACAAGCCCGCACACGGGTGCAACAAAACCCACAGGTTAAACAGGTGTACACCGCCATCGGTGGCAGCACATCCGGCGGCGGGCCGTTCGCACAAAGCGGTGCCGCCGAAGTGCGCACCGCCGTGCTCACCGTTAACATCAACCACCGCAACCAACGGCCCGGCCTCAGCCAACAAGCGGTAGAAGCCCAACTGCGCGAAGCCTTAAGCGCCCTGCCCGGCGTGCGCATCAAAGTGGGCAATGGGGATGAAGACAACTACCTGCTGGTACTCGCGGGCGACAACGGCCCCGCACTCAACCAACACGCCCAGCAGCTACAGCGCGAACTGCGCAGTCTGCCCGGCATCGGTGCCGTCACCTCCAGCGCAAGCCTTGTGCAGCCTGAACTGATCATCCGCCCCGACTTCGCCCGCGCCGCCGACTTAGGTGTCACCTCCGCCGACATAGCCGAAACCCTGCGCATCGCCACCAGCGGCGACTACAGCCAAGCACTGGCCAAACTCAACCTCAGCGAACGCCAAATCCCCATCGTCGTGCGCTTAACCGCCAACGCCCGCGCCGACCTCACACTCCTCAAACGCCTGCCCGTACCCACCGCGCGCGGCCCCATCGCTCTGGAACAAATCGCCACCCTGGAACTCGGCAGCGGCCCCGCCGACATCAGCCGCACAGACCGCAAACGCACCATCAACATCGAAGTAGAACTCAACGGCCGCTCAATGGATGAAGTTGAACACGCCGCCCAACAACTGCCCGCACTGCGCCAACTGCCGCCCGGCATCAGCCAAAGCACCGAAGGCGACGCCGAAAAAAAGAACGAACTGTTCGCAAGCTTTGGCCTGGCGATGGCCACCGGCGTACTCTGCATCTACCTAGTATTGGTGCTGTTGTTTAAAGATTTCATCCAACCGGCCACCATCCTCGCCGCCCTAATCCTCTCCATCCCCGGCGCCTTTTTAGCCCTCTTCATCACCGGCTCCGCCCTCTCCATGCCGTCGATGATCGGCCTGATCATGCTCATGGGCATCGCCACCAAAAACTCCATATTACTCATCGACTACATCATCCTCGCCCGCCGCGAACACCACCTAACACGCCTAAACGCCGCCCTAGACGCCTGCCACAAACGCGCCCGCCCCATCATCATGACCACCCTCGCAATGGCCGCAGGCATGTTACCCATCGCCCTAGGCCTAGGCGCCGACCCCAGCTTCCGCGCCCCAATGGCCATAGTTGTCGTCGGCGGCTTAATCACCTCCACGTTTTTAAGCTTGCTGGTGATACCGGTGGTGTTTACCTACGTGGATGACTTGGTGCAATGGCTGCACAGGGGGTTGAGGTGGGGGAAGTGAGGAATGCCGGGTGCGTAGCCCGTTGGGGTGAACTTGCGAACCCCAACATCCCAGCCATCGGTTGGCACATAAATTGGGATTAATTTTTATATGCGCTGTTTAATTTTTTCTTGCCGGACAGATGGAATGTTGGGGTTCGCAGGCTCACCACCAACCTACATTTAGCTCAGCCTACGCGCTCAGGCACCGGCTCTTGCTTTAATTCTGCGCGGGCGGCATTTAATTTTCCCGGCAACGCGTAACCCGCACTAATTTTAACTCGCAGCACGAATTAAATCCGTAGGGCGTCACTTTAGTGCGCCGCACCGAATACTGCGGCGCACTAAAGTGACGCCCTACGGATAATTATTATT
>JBEGTZ010000147.1:0-2523 GCA_041179125.1 Pseudomonadota bacterium
ACCTGAAACTTACCCTGTTACAACGGATGCGGTTTTGGTCTGTAGGTTGGGCAGCCATGCCCAACACATTGGCGCCGAAAATAAATTTAAACCTGAGGTTTATAGGTTAAGGGCACCTGCGGAAATTTAATTTTCACGATGATCGTGAGGCCTGTTGGCTCGGACCGCTGTAGTGGTCAAGTAATTTTGCACACCCTACAGGCTTGTATTGCACCAAAAAATATCGAAACAAAGACTGAAAGCCTCTTATTTGCAATAAAAAGGTGCTAAAGCGAAGCTAAAAACCTCGATGCTGTAGTAAAAAGCTGCGCATACGGGGTAAAAAGCTGCGCTGACGAGGTAAAAAGCCTCGGTGTCGAGGTAAAAAGCCGCGTTGGCGGGGTAAAAAGCCTCGGCGCCGCAGCAAAAAGGTGCGGCGAGGGGGTTAAAAGCCTCGGCACCGCAGTAAAAAGGTGCGCTGACGGGGTAAAAAGCCTCGTTGACGGGGTAAAAAGCCTCGATGCCGCAGGTTTTCTCACTGCCAGGCTTTGCATGGGCATCATGCCGCAAACGTAGGAGATATGTGGCGCTCCTTGCGGGTGCCTTTTTATCCCGATGGCTTATGTCTTGTGTGCGTTTGGGCGACAGCAAAGGGCGCCCCTACTGGAAGCCCCTGCGTGCTGAAAGGGTGCGGACATTTTTAATACACTGAATAGCTACTGTTTTTTTAGGCTTATACTGGCGCTTTTGAGCCAGGCTATGACAATGAAGCCTCCATCAGGCCCGTTCGTTTTTTTACTGTTATTTGTAGCGCTAATCATTGCAATGGCCTGGGCCTTGAGTGCGGGCAGTATTGTTTTAACCTGGGCGGAAATCTGGCAGGGCCTTTGGGCGCCTCATTCCCCATCGGGCCTATTGGTTTGGCAGTTGCGTCTTCCCAGGTTGTTGGCGGCTGCCTGCTGCGGTGGCTTACTGGCGCTGGCAGGGGCTTTGATGCAGCTTTTATTGCGCAACCCACTGGCGGATCCCGCATTGCTGGGGGTTTCCGCCGGGGCATCGTTCGTGGCGCTCAGCGCCTTGGGATTGGGCTTTAGCGCAGCATTCCTGGCGTATTACAGTTTTGCCGGGGCTATCGCGGCGATTGTGTTGGTGCTGATGCTGGCAGATGTCGCTCGCGGTTGGGACGTACAGCGGGTATTGCTCACCGGTGTGGTGGTGGCAGCGGGGTTTGGTGCGGGCATCAGTTTTTGGCTGACGTTAAGTAGCGATCTGCAACTGCATTCCATGTTGTTTTGGTTGATGGGGGATTTAAGCGACGCAAGCCTGCCTGCACTGCCCGCCCTAGGCTTGGCTTTGGCCCTGCTGCTGGCCTGCCTGCTGGCGGGAACCTGTAATTTACTGCTGCGGGGCGAGTTAGCCGCGCAGGCGCTTGGGGTGCGGGTTAAGCCGGTGCGCGGGGTGTTGTTTGTCACCGCCTGTTTTTGCACCGCCCTGGCCGTGAGTTTAGGGGGCAATTTAGGCTTTATTGGCCTGGTAGCGCCGCACAGTCTGCGTTTGTTTGGCGTGTGGGATCAACGCATTTTATTGCCCGCCTGCACCCTGTTGGGCGCGCTGTTGCTGGTGTTGGCAGATACCGCCGCACGGCTAGTCATAGCCCCGGTACAAATTCCCGTGGGTGTGCTCACCGCCGCTTTTGGCGTGCCCCTGTTGCTGTATTTGCTGCGTCAGCGTGTGCATGGAGCGGCTGATGTTTAATCTTGAAGCCCTAAGCCTCAGCCGAGGCACTAAATGCCTGCTGCAAAACCTCAATTGGCGCATCGCCCCCGGTGAGGTGTGGGGTTTATTGGGCGCCAACGGCACCGGTAAAAGCAGTTTGTTGCTCGCTATGGCCGGGCTGCTGCGCAGCGGTGTTCAGTTAAGCGGGTATATTCAACTAAACGGCCTGGAACTTCAGCGCGTTCCACCACGGCAACTGGCGCGCACTTTGGCGTATTTACCGCAAGAGCAGCGCGCCGATTTCCCCATCCGCCTGCGCGATTGGGCCATGCTCAGCCGTTATCCGCACCAAGGTTTATGGGCCAGTGTCAGTGCGCAGGATCATCACCGAGTTGATGAGGTGTTAGCCCAAACCCATTTAACCGCGTTGGCTGCGCGCTGGGTGAGCGAATTAAGCGGTGGTGAGCGCCAGCGTTTGGCATTGGCTGGTGTATTAATTCAAGACACCCCCTGGATGTTATTAGACGAACCCACCAACCATTTGGATATTCACTACCAAATGCAATTAATGCCACTTTTAATAGAAGCCTGCCAAACCCGTGCGGGCGGCATGGTGGTAAGCCTGCACGACGTTAACCTGGCCGCCCAATTCTGCACCCATTGTTTAGTGCTTTTAGGCGATGGGGAATATTTAGCCGGGCCAATAGCCGAGGTGCTCACCGCTGAACACATCAGCCGCCTATACCGCCACCCCGTAACAGCCTGGCAAACACCTGCGGGCTGGGTGTTTTTGCCGGAGCGGGTTTAGGGCTGTCGGGTTTGTTCATC
>JBEGTZ010000148.1:0-3066 GCA_041179125.1 Pseudomonadota bacterium
CCCTTCCCCCCATCAAACCCGCACCCTGGCAGGCAAAATGCTGCGTGAGGGCTTGTTGATTTTGCTTGCCACGGCCTGTGTATTTTTGCTGATGGCGCTAAGCACTTACAGCCAGAAAGACCCCGGCTGGTCTAGCACCGGTTTAAACGAGGTGCTGGCCAATGCGGGCGGGCCGTTTGGGGCTTGGCTGGCGGATGTGTTTTTCTCTTTATTTGGCCTTACGGCATTTTTATTCCCCATCATGCTGGTGTACCAGGTGGGGCTTTTGTTGCGCAAAAAAGAGCAGAAGATGATAGACCCGGTGCTGCTGGGCCTGCGTTTTGTGGGCCTGTGTTTGGTGATGGTGGCGGCCACCGGCCTTACGGTGCAGCACCAGGGCACCCACAGTGGTGATATGCCGTTTTCCGACGGCGGTTTATTGGGCGCTAATATCGCCCAGGTGGCGGATACCACATTCGGGGAGATCGGCGGTGTTGTGGTGTTGTTCGCGCTCTGCCTGTTTGGTTTGACGATTTTTGTCGATATTTCCTGGTTCGCCGTGTTAGAGAAAATCGGTGGCCTAAGCCTTTCGATCTGGGCGCGTTTGATGGCGTTATTACACCGCAAAGCCGTGGCACACCTGGCCCCGGAGGCCCCCTCCCCCCAAAGCGTGGAGCTAAAACCCTTGATGGTGGCCAAGGCCCGCGAAACCGCTGTGCAGCTGGCGCACAAGATTCAAGATGCGCTGCCGCATAAATCCCAGGAGGCTTTAGCGCATAAGACCCAGGAAGCTTTAGCGCATAAAACCCACACGGGTAATAAAGCCCAGCTTGAAGATAAAACGCTTGCCGAAAACCCTGCTAGAAACCCAGAAAGCTCGGCTAAAAGCTTAGAAACTCCGACCAAAATTCCAGATACCCCCACCGAGCCTAGCGCCCAGTCAAATGGGCAAAATGCCGATGCGCAAAATAATGCCCATGCGCAAAATAAAGAAACCCCAAGCGCATCAAGCGCTAGCGACAAAAAAATCAAAGTCGTCACCAGCCTGCCCAAGCCCGTCTCCCTAAGCCCCAGGGTGGAGCGCGATAAACAACAAGCCTTGTTCGATGAACCCGTGGAGGGCGAATTACCCTCCATCACCTTGCTAGACCCGCCCTCCCTCGGCGCCAAAAAAGGTTATTCGGAGGCCTCAATCACCTACATGTCGCGGCAGCTGGAAGCCAAACTCAAAGACTTCGGCATAGTGGCGGAGGTGGTAGAAGTGCTGCCAGGCCCGGTAGTAACACGCTTTGAAATTCAACCGGCGCCGGGCGTAAAAGTCAGCCGTATTACCAATTTGGCGAAGGATTTAGCGCGCTCGCTGGCGGTGATCAGCGTGCGGGTGGTGGAAGTGATTCAAGGCAAATCCGTGGTGGGCATTGAAATCCCCAACGAGGAGCGGCAGATGGTGCGGCTGTCCGAGGTGATTGCCTCGTCGCTGTACGATAAATCCCGCTCGCCGCTCACTATGGCGCTGGGCCATGACATTTCCGGCCAACCGATGATCGCCGACCTGGCCAAAATGCCGCATTTATTGGTGGCGGGCACCACCGGTTCCGGTAAATCCGTGGGCGTGAATGTGATGCTGCTGAGCATCCTTTATAAAGCCTCGCCGGAGGAAGTGCGGCTGCTGTTGGTGGACCCGAAAATGCTGGAACTCTCGGTGTATGAAGGCATTCCTCACCTGCTCACGCCAGTCATCACCGACATGAAAGACGCCGCCACCGGCCTGCGCTGGTGCGTGGGCGAGATGGAGCGCCGCTACCGTTTAATGGCCGCCCTGGGCGTGAGGAACCTGGCCGGTTACAACAAAAAAATCCTTGATGCGGCCAAAGCGGGGGAGCCAATTTGCGACCCGCTCTGGCGGCCAGATGAAAGCGGTATCGGCCAGAGCGAGCCGGATGAGTTAAGCCAGTTGCCGTTTATTGTGGTGGTGATCGACGAATTTGCCGACATGATGATGATTGTGGGCAAAAAGGTGGAGCAGCTCATCGCCCGCATCGCACAAAAAGCCCGTGCGGCGGGCATCCACATGATCCTCGCCACCCAGCGCCCATCAGTGGATGTGATCACCGGCCTGATCAAAGCCAACGTGCCCACCCGTATCGCCTTCCAGGTATCCAGCAAAATTGACTCGCGCACGATTCTCGACCAAGGCGGCGCCGACCAGCTGCTCGGCCACGGCGACATGCTGTATTTACCGCCGGGCACCAGCCTGCCGGTGCGTATCCACGGCGCATTTGTGGACGATCACGAAGTACATAAAGTGGTGGCAGACTGGAAACGCCGGGGCAAACCCAACTATTTAGAAGATATATTCAGCGAATCCACCGACTCCATTGCCGTGCCAGGCTACAGCGATGACAGCGACAGCAGCGGCGATGGCGAATCCGATGCCCTTTACGACGAAGCCGTGGCTTTTGTGTTGGAATCACGCAAGGCCAGCATTTCATCGGTGCAGCGCAAATTGCGAATCGGCTACAATCGCGCCGCGCGATTAATCGACCAAATGGAAGCCGCAGGTATAGTCACCGCCTCCGGCCACAACGGCAACCGCGAAGTCATCCCCCCCGGCGGCCCCAGCCGGTATTAATAGTTGACGTATTGGTTAAATTCCCCTCCCTGGAGGGGTGCCCCGCAGGGGTGGGGTGGTTTTTACTAATTTATCTGGATTGTAGTTTTAACAACGAAGCGTGGGCGTACCCTGCTGAATAGCGATTTTATTTATTTTTATTGGATTCATTATGCGAATTTTATTAGCAATTGTTTTGGCTGTTGCAAGCCATTTAAGTTGGGCTGAAAGTTCTAGCGCTAAATTAAGCGCTAAAGCAGACGCCAGCGTCAAACAAGACGCCAGCAGTAAATTAATTGCCCAACTACACGCCATCGACAGTTTAAAAGGCGATTACCAACAAACTATCACCGATAAAAAAGGCGCGCTGGTGCAAAAAACCAGCGGCGATTTTGTTATCAAACGCCCCGGTTATTTTTATTGGGCCAGCACCGGCACACAAGAACAAAAAGTTATCGGCAACCCGCAAAAACTTT
>JBEGTZ010000149.1:0-11399 GCA_041179125.1 Pseudomonadota bacterium
CGTGGACATTAAGGAGCCGAACACACCACCATTGGTGATGGTGAAGGTGCCACCGGTCATTTCTTCAATGCCCAGCTTGCCGTCGCGGGCGCGCAGGCCAAAGTCGCGGATGCCGTTTTCAATGTCGGCAAGGCCCATGTGTTCGGTATTGCGCAACACAGGCACTACCAGGCCTTTCTCGGTGGATACCGCTACGCCGATGTCTTGGTAGCCGTGGTACACGATGTCGTTGCCGTCGATAGAGGCATTCACCGCAGGAATGCGGCGCAGGGCTTCAACAGCGGCTTTTACGAAGAAACTCATAAAGCCTAAACGTGTGCCTTTGTGGGCTTTTTCAAACTGGTCTTTGTACTTGTTGCGCAGCGCCATTACCGGGCCCATGTTCACCTCGTTAAAGGTGGTGAGCATGGCGGTGTTTTGTGAGGCTTCCAGCAAGCGCTCGGCGATGCGGGTGCGCAGGCGGGTCATGGGCACGCGTTTTTCCACACGATAACCTTCTGCTACCACGCTGGCTACGGCGGCCGCTGGTGCTGATTTGGCCGGGGCGCTGGCGGGTTTGGCCGCTGCGGCAGCTACATCTTCTTTTAACACGCGGCCATCTTTGCCGGAGCCTGCAATGGCTGCGGTATCCAGGCCTTTTTCGGCAGCAAGTTTTTTGGCGGCCGGGTTAACTGGGGCTGAGGCCGTGGCTGTGGGTGCTGCGCTGGCGGCTGCAACAGGGGCTGCTGCTGGGGCGGCGCCTGCACCGGCCACAAAATAGGCGATTACTTCGTTGCTTAACACAACGTCGCCTTGGTTTTTCAGGATTTCGCTGATGGTGCCGTCGGCGGGTGCGACAACTTCTAACACCACTTTATCGGTTTCGATATCAACGATCAGTTCATCGCGAGAAACGGCTTCGCCGGGTTGTTTGTGCCAGGTGGCAATAGTGCCGTCTTGAACCGATTCAGGAAAAGTTGGCGCTTTAATTTCGATGGTCATCTAATAATGTCCTTCAGTTAAGGCTGCTTGCGGGTTGATTTAAACGGACACTGAAAGAGCCGCGTTGATAAAGGCATTTTGTTCTTCTAAATGCAGGGACATATAGCCCGCTGCGGGTGCGGAGGAGGCGGCGCGCCCTACGTAACGCAGGGTAGCAGCCGGGTTAACCTCGGCCAAAGCATGAGTCATGTGGTGCTGGCTTGCAAACCAAGCCCCCTGATTCATCGGCTCCTCTTGGCACCAAACCACATCATTAATATGTTTAAACGGTGCCAAAGCCTCTTTAAGTTCAATGGCTGGGAAGGGGTAAAGCTGTTCAATGCGGATTAGGGCCACATGGTTCAGGTTGCGCTCCTCCCGCGCTTCGAGCAGGTGATAATAAACCTTACCGGAGCAAAAAATAACCCGCTGTACGGTTTCAGGTTTCAGCAGAGTTTCGCCGAGTACATTTTGGAACTGGCCGTTGGCTAGTTCTTCCAAGCTGGAGGTGGCAAGCTTATGACGCAAAATCCACTTGGGACTCATGATGACCAGTGGGCGGCGCAAGGGGCGTATGGCCTGGCGGCGCAGGATATGGAACACCTGGGCCGGGGTTGTTGGAATACACACCTGAATATTGTGTTCGGCACACAGCTGCATAAAGCGCTCAAGGCGAGCGGAGGAGTGTTCCGGCCCCTGCCCTTCGTAGCCGTGCGGCAGCAACATGGTGATACCGCTTAAGCGACCCCACTTGTGTTCACCGCTGGTAATAAATTGGTCGATGACCACTTGTGCGCCGTTGGCAAAATCGCCGAACTGGGCTTCCCAAATCACCAAGGCGTTGGGGGCGGTGGTGGAATAGCCGTATTCAAACGCCAGTACGGCTTCTTCTGACAGGTAGGAATCAAAAATATCGAAGTTGGCTTTGCTGTCTTCTAAATGCTGGATGGGCACGTAGATGTCGGCGGTTTTTTGGTTGTGTACCACGGCATGGCGGTGGGAGAAGGTACCACGACCTACGTCTTGGCCGGTCAGGCGCACTTGGATGCCGGCTTGGATAATACTGCCGTAGGCTAATAATTCCGCCATGCCCCAGTTGATAGGCAGGGCACCAGCGGCCATTTTGGTGCGGTCTTCGTAGATTTTTTGCACTTGTTTTTGCACCAACACGCCATCGGGAATATGGGTGATGCGGTGGGCTAAATCCTGTAGTGCTTTTAAATCCATGCTGGTATCGGACGGGGTTTTCCAGTCGTGACCCAGGTAGGGGCGCCAATCCACAAACAGGCTGGAATCCGGCTCTTTCACCAAGCCTTGAGCTACGTGCTCACCGCGATCCAAAGCGGCGCGGTATTGGGTGGTCAGCTCATCCGCCTCCCCCTTGGCCAGTACGCCTTGAGTTTCTAGCAGCTCAGCGTAAATGGCGCGGGTGGTTTTGAGGTTGCGAATGGCGTTGTACATCAAGGGCTGGGTAGCCGAGGGTTCGTCGGTTTCGTTGTGGCCGCGACGGCGGTAACACACTAGGTCGATGACCACATCGCGCTTAAATTCATTGCGGAAATCCATCGCCAGGTTGGTAACAAAAATCACTGCCTCTGGGTCGTCGCCATTAACGTGGAAAATCGGCGCTTCGATCATTTTGGCTACGTCGGTACAGTAGTCCGTGGAGCGGGCGTCTTCTTTGCGGCTAGTGGTAAAACCCACTTGGTTGTTGATGACCAAATGCATGGTGCCGCCGGTGCGGTAGGCGCGGGTTTGCGACATCTGGAAGGTTTCCATCACCACACCCTGGCCTGCAAAGGCGGCGTCGCCGTGAATGACTACAGGCACCACGGTGTGGCCTTTGGCGTCTTGGCGGCGATCTTGCCGCGCGCGCACGGAGCCTTCCACCACGGGCGATACGATCTCCAAGTGCGATGGGTTAAACGCCATCGCGATGTGCATTTCGCCGCCAGGGGTCATCACGTTGGAGCTAAAACCCTGGTGGTATTTCACGTCGCCGGAGGTGGTAACGAGTTTTTTGCCTTCAAACTCACCGAATAAATCAGAGGAGCTTTTGCCGAAAATATTGATCAGCGTGTTCAAGCGGCCTCGGTGCGCCATGCCCAACACCATCTCTTTTGCGCCAAAGGAACCTGCGCGTTTGATCAGGGCGTCCAGCATTGGGATCAGGCTTTCGCCACCCTCTAAACCGAAGCGTTTGGTGCCGGGGTATTTGCTATCCAGGTGGCGCTCAAGGCCTTCGGCTGCGGTTAAGCGTTCAATTAAAGCGCGCTTGTCATCGGCACTGAGGCTGGCTTTGGCTCGGCTGGATTCCAAGCGGTTGAGCAGCCAGCGGCGCTCTTTGGAGCGGGTGATGTGCATCACTTCAGCGCCGATGGTGCTGCAATAGGTTTTTTCTAAATCATTGATGATGTCGCGCAAGCTGGCTTCGGCCTTGCCAAAGGCTAAGTCACCGGTTTGGAAGACTAAATCCAGGTCGTTGTTGGTTAAACCGTGGAATTGTAAATCCAGCTCTTCAATGTCACTGGCGCGTTTTTGCAGGCCTAATGGGTCGAGCTTGGCTTTTTTGTGGCCGCTCAAACGGTAGGCGTTGATCAGCTGCATCAGCTCAACTTGTTTGCGCTCGTGTTTAAGATCCACGGCGCCGGAGCCGGGCGCCACAATCGGGCGGGCGCGGTTTTTACCGAGCAATTCAAAATATTCGACGACTTCCGAGTGCGGCACATCGGTGCTGGCACCGCTACCATTTTGTGGCAGCTTCTCAAAGTAGGTGCGCCATTCGGGCGTTACAGAGCCAGGATCGCGAAGAAACGATTCATATACTTCTTCAACATAAGCCGCGTTGCCGCCGCTGATATGGGAGGTGCCCCAAAGAAGCTCCATCAAATTGTTTTGCATGATGCCAACCTACCTTTTTGACCCGCCGCCTGCGCCGAGCCTGTTGCCATTAAACGATAAACCCCACAGGGTTCACTCAAATAAAGCCCCGCAATAGCGGGGCAAGGTTTATTCCGAAACTAGAACACACTTAGGTCGCTCGGCTCAACAGCATCGAACGGATATGACCTATGGCTTTAGTGGGGTTAAGCCCTTTGGGGCACACCGCCACACAGTTTTGAATGCCGTGGCAGCGGAACACGCTGAACGGGTCATCCAGCTTACCCAAGCGATGCGCCGCTGCGGTGTCACGGCTATCGGCTAAAAAGCGATAGGCCTGTAATAAACCGGCTGGGCCAATAAACTTATCCGGGTTCCACCAAAACGATGGGCAGCTAGTGGAGCAGCAGGCGCACAGAATACATTCGTACAAACCATCCAACTTCTCGCGTTCTTGCGGCGTTTGCAGGCGCTCGATGGCCGGTGCTGGGTTGTGGTTTTGCAAATAAGGCTCGATTTTGCGGTATTGCTCGTAGAACTGGCTCATGTCGATTACTAGGTCGCGAATCACTGGCAAGCCAGGCAGCGGGCGCAACACCAACGTGTTGTTTTTCACGCAGGCGGACAGCGGCGTAACACAGGCCAGGCCGTTTTTGCCGGAGATATTCATGCCGTCGGAGCCGCACACGCCTTCACGGCAAGAGCGACGATAAGCGAGGGTTTCATCCTGGCCTTTTAACAGTTCAAGCACGTCCAACACCATTAAGTCTTTGCCGCCGGTGTCCACCTCATAGGTTTTCATATAAGGCTTGGCGTCGGTCTCCGGGTTGTAGCGATACACTTCTACTTTCAACATACAATCACCTGTTTCAACATACAGTCACCTGGCCCGATTAATAAGTGCGGATTTTGGGTTCGAAGGCTTCAACAGTCTTCGGCGCGAAGTTAACGGCGCGCTTAGCCACTCGCTTGTCTGTTGGGAAGTAAATGGAGTGGCACAGCCAGTTGGTGTCATCGCGCTCTTCAAAGTCTTCGCGGGCATGGGCGCCACGGGATTCTTTGCGCTCTTCCGCTGCAATGGCCGTAGCTTCAGCCACTTCAAACAGGTTTTGCACTTCCAAGGCTTCAATGCGTGCAGTGTTAAAGGCTTGGCTTTTATCGCTTAGGCCGATTTGTTCAATGCGCAAGCGCAACGCAGCCAGCTGTTCGATGCCTTTTTGCATAAACTCACCTGTGCGGAATACACCGAAAAAGTTTTGCATGATGGTTTGTAATTCTTTGCGCAGAACCGTGGCGGATTCGCCGCCCGTGCTGGCATTCAAGCGGTTTAAACGGCTCATGGCCTGGTCGAGATCCGCAGGGCTGGCATCGCGCAGCTCAATGCCTTCACGCAGGGCTTTTTCAATGAAGATGCCGGAAGCGCGGCCAAATACCACTAAATCCAACAGAGAGTTGCCGCCTAAACGGTTAGCGCCGTGAACCGACACGCAGGCCACTTCACCGCAAGCGTATAGGCCGGGGATGATCACATCGCGGCCATTGGCGTCGATGGATAAGGCTTGGCCGTGAACGTTCGTCGGCACACCGCCCATCATGTAATGGCAAGTGGGCACCACGGGGATAGGCTCTTTAACCGGATCCGCGTGGGCGAAGGTGCGGGAAAGCTCCAAAATACCGGGCAACTTGGCGTTGAGCGCTTCTTCACCCAGGTGATCAAGCTTGAGCATAACGTGGTCGCCATTGGGGCCGCAGCCACGGCCTTCAATAATTTCACGCACCATAGAACGGGCGACCACATCGCGGCCCGCTAAGTCTTTGGCGTTGGGCGCATAGCGCTCCATAAATCGCTCGCCGTCTTTATTCACCAAAAAGCCGCCTTCACCCCGGCAGCCTTCCGTCACTAACACACCCGCGCCAGCAATACCGGTGGGGTGGAACTGCCACATTTCGATGTCCTGTACCGGGAAGCCTGCACGCAGCGCCATGCCAATCCCGTCACCGGTGTTGATATGGGCGTTAGTGGTTGAGGCATAAATGCGCCCGGCACCGCCGGTGGCGAGTACTGTGGCCTTGGAGCGGATATAAACGGTTTCACCGTCTTCCATGTTAATAGCGATTACACCCACTACCGCGCCATCTTGGTTTTTCACCAAATCAACCGCGAACCACTCGTTCAAAAACACCGTATTGGCTTTGATGTTTTGCTGGTAGAGGGTGTGTAAAAGAGCGTGACCGGTGCGGTCTGCCGCAGCGCAGGTGCGCGCCGCCTGGCCGCCCTTGCCGAAATCTTTGGATTGGCCGCCAAAAGGACGCTGGTAAATGCGGCCTTTTTCGGTGCGGGAAAAAGGTAAACCCATGTGTTCCAGTTCAAACACGGCCTCAGGGCCTACGGAACACATGTATTCGATGGCGTCTTGGTCGCCGATGTAGTCCGACCCCTTCACGGTGTCATACATGTGCCAGCGCCAATCATCATTTGGGTCGTCACTGGCGATGGCACAGGTGATACCGCCCTGGGCGGATACGGTGTGCGAGCGGGTAGGAAATACCTTAGTGACCACAGCGGTTTTAAACCCCGACTGTGCCATTTGCAGCGCAGCGCGCATACCGGCGCCGCCGCCGCCAATTACAATCCCGTCAAAACTCATGGTACGAAGCGTAGCCATCTCTTATTTACCCCACAAAATCTGAATGCCCCAGGCCACATAGGCGAAGGTGATAATGGCGTAAGTCGCCAGAATAAACATACGTAAAGGCAGTGCTTTACAGCCTAAAACGCGCTCGGTGAGGTAGTCGGTAATCACAGCCCAAAGGCCTATCCAGCCATGCGCAGCTACGGATAACAAAGCCAACAGGGTGAAGATACGCACTGCGGTGCAGCTGAACAAAGCGTGCCAGGTGGCGTAATCCAGGCCTGGGTTTAACATCAAAAAACCAACAATAAATACGGTGTAGCCCGCCAGAATCACAGCGCTAAAACGCTGCACGATCCAATCGCTAACCCCACTGCGGCCAAAACTTGTCGCTGCCCTTACCATAACCAAACCCCCAAACCTGCTATCAATAAAGTGGCAATCACCAACACCAGCTTGGCGCCCCTGCGGCCACCTTCCAGTGTTTCACCTATCCCCATATCCATAATTAAATGGCGAATACCGGCCACCAGGTGATAAGCCAGGGCAGAGAGAATCCCCCAAATCACTATTTTGGCGCCTATAGAGGTAAAACATTTTTGAACGGATGCGAAATCCTCGGCGGATTTCAGTGTGGCCTGCAAAAGCCAGATTAGGGCGAGCACTCCCACCAGCATCACCACACCACTTAAGCGATGCAGAATGGATACATAACCGGTCACAGGGAGCGTGATGGTTGATAAATCTAAGTTAACTGGCCTGTTTTTATTCACAGTTTTTTTACCTATATAAGGACTTATTTAAATGGACTTACTTATATGGACGCTTCAATTTTGTAAGGATTTTCTTCAAGTGCTTGGGGTAATAACTTCAACTCACCACGGCCGCGCACTGCAAAACACATTCACCAGCGTACCGCTTGGCCCGGCAACACATACACCGCAGCTCAGTTTAACGGTTTTAAGCCTAGCCGGTTTTGCCCACTATCAAAGCACTTTTCACCCGTTCGGCTTGAAAAATGCGCAATAAACATCAATAACCGCGCTGTGTATCCCCCAGCGGAGACGCTTAAAAAACCGCGCACCGTTGCCGGTCAATTCAAACCTGCACACCGGTTAAAAATGCACGACGTACAGCCACAAAAACGGCGCGGATTATAGATACGCATAGCCAAAAACACAAACGAACATTTGCGCCAAAACCCTTTATTTCTCAGGGCTTGCACGCCAAAACGCACCGACTTTGGGAGTTTTAGCAAAAACCGCACCTTCATTGCGCAAAAATGAATCGCGGCTAGACTCAAGACAGATTTAACAGGGTTTTATCTATTCTTCGCTTCCTTGATTTGGTGCTTTTTCTCTATACTCGCCAAACGATTAACCAGCGGGATATAAAGTGCCCAGGCGGTAATGCCGCAAACAATACGCTAGGCCTGAGCTATCTGACCGGTTAACAAACACAAAAAGTCAATAAAAATTACCCGGCGCTTGTTAAATGACCCCTGTTAACACGTATCGGCTTATTTACTGCTAGATATTAAACCACCCCGCAAGGCGGCCTATAATCAAACCACCCTGCAATCAACCTGAAAACTACCCGACATTTATAGGAGTCCGTAATGACAGACAAGAAAGCTCAACTTACGGTCGATGGGCTGCCCTCCCCTATTGAGTTGCCCGTTTACTCCGGCGCCGTTGGCCCCGATGTAATCGACGTGCGCGGCTTAGTGGGCAAAGGCTACTTCACCTACGACCCAGGCTTTATGTCCACCGCTTCATGTGAATCAAAAATCACATTTATCGACGGCGACCAAGGCATACTCCTGCATCGCGGCTACCCGATTGAAACCCTAGCCAACAAATCCGACTACCTAGAAACCTGTTATTTACTTCTCAACGGCGAACTACCCACCGCAGCCCAAGACGACGAGTTCAAACACATCATCACCCACCACACGATGGTGAATGAATCTGTAGCTCGCTTCCTGCTCGGCTTTCACTACGACTCTCACCCGATGGCCATGCTCTGTGGCGTAGTGGGCGCGCTGTCGGCGTTTTATCACGACGCTATGGATATTTCAGACCCAGAGCACCGCCTGATTTCAGCCCATCGCCTGATCGCCAAAATGCCCACCCTGGCAGCCATGTGCTACAAACACCGCGTCGGCCAGCCGTTTGTGTACCCCAACAACAAAATGAGTTACGCCGAAAACTTCCTGCACATGATGTTCGGCACCCCTTGTGACGAACCTTATGTAAACCCGGTATTGGCCCGCGCTATGGATCGCATCTTCTTATTACACGCCGATCACGAACAAAACGCCTCCACCTCCACCGTGCGTTTAGCCGGTTCTTCAGGTGCTAATCCGTTCGCCTGTATCGCAGCGGGCATCGCCACCCTTTGGGGCCCGGCCCACGGCGGCGCCAACGAGGCGGTGTTGGATATGCTGGAAGAAATTGGCGATGTCTCAAATATCGACAAATACGTCGCCAAAGCCAAAGACAAAAACGACCCGTTCCGCTTGATGGGCTTCGGGCACCGGGTGTACAAAAACTTCGACCCGCGCGCCAAAGTAATGAAACAAACCTGCGACGAAGTGTTGGCCGAACTGGGCATTGAAAACAATCCTCTGTTAGCCATTGCCAAACGCTTAGAGCAAATCGCCCTGGAAGACCCTTATTTCATCGAGAAAAAACTCTACCCCAACGTGGATTTTTACTCCGGCATCATCATGAAAGCCATAGGTATTCCCACCGAAATGTTCACCGCAATCTTTGCCGTAGGCCGCACCGTAGGTTGGATTTCCCACTGGCACGAAATGGTGGGCGAAGGCTTAAAAATTGGCCGCCCACGCCAGCTCTACACCGGCCACCCCAGCCGCGAATATCCAGCAAAAGACAAGCGTTAACATCGAAATACCCAAGGCCCGCAAGGGCCTTTTTTATCGCCGGATATAAATGTAGGTTGGGCAGTAATGCCCAACACACCCAACCCCCTCACCAGCACGCAAAAAATCACAAACACCACGCACGTTCGGCATTACTGCCAACCTTCAGCCCCCTTATCACCCTACCCGGTTGACCGCCCCCACAAGCTTCTCTATCGTGCCCAGCTTTTAGCGAAACCCTTCGAGAAACCTCTATGTATCCTTCAATTGTTGCCGACATCGGCGGAACCAACGCGCGCTTTGCTCTAGTGAATGGCCGCACCAATGATCAATTCACCTTCAGCGATATTCACATCCTGCCCACCTGCGATTACCCCAGTTTTAGCGACGCCCTGCGCGCTTATATCGCCCGTCTGCCGGGTTTAAAACCTAAGGCTTTTTGTGCCGCCATCGCAGGGCCAGTGGTGGGCGACGCCGTGCAGCTCACTAACGTCAACTGGGCGTTTTCCTGTAAAGCTGTGGCGGAAGAATTTGGCCTGGCGCGTTTTATCGCCATGAATGACTTCGCCGCTGTAGCCGCCGCCGCAGGCGATATTCACCCGGAACACCTCATCAACATAAAACCAGGCCGCGCCGACCCACACGGCAACAAAGCCGTATTCGGCCCCGGCACCGGCCTTGGGGTGGCAGGCGTAGTGAACAGCAACGGCAAATGGCTGCCCCTGCCCAGCGAAGGCGGGCACGTCAACCTCGCGCCATCTGATGCCTTTGAAGCCGACATCATCAAAGCCGCGATGGCTACTCATGGGCATGTTTCGGCGGAAGTGTTTATCTCCGGCCCCGGCCTGGTGCATTTATACCAAGCCATCGCCGTTGTTCAAGGCGTTACAGCGAACGCATTTAAACCCTCCGACATCACCCAACACGCCTTGGCGGGCACGGATGAGCTGTGCCTGCTCACACTCAACACCTTTTGCAGTTTTATCGGCTCCTTCGCCGGCAACCTCGCCCTCACCTACGGCGCCACCGGCGGGGTTTATATGGCCGGTGGAATACTGCCGCGTTTTGCCGACTTCCTGCGCGATAGCCACTTTACGGAGAAATTCACCGCCAAAGGCGCGCAAAAAGGCTACGTAGCCAACGTGCCCGCCGACCTCATCGTACACCCCGAAGTCGCCTTCGCAGGCGCGGCGGCCTGGCTGACACAGCATCTGGGTTAAAAACTCACCCCGCAAGGGCGCAATTTATCGCGCCCTGAGATTCATCGCGCCCTGTTTCGTGGCTGGTTTCGCACCTTGTTTCGTGGCTGGTTTCGTGGTTTGGTGAGGCACATACATGCCTCATCACTCCATCAACAAGGTGAAATACCTCTCGAATTCAAATAACACTGAGGAAGAAGACACAAATCTCAAAACTTTAAGATGCCCCGCACAGTACTTTGACGCAACTCAAAGGACAATCTAACTGCGTATAACTACACCATAACAAACCAACCTTTGGAGTCTCCTATGACCTTCTCCTCCCCCACTATCAAGCAGAGCTGGCCCCTGCTGGTACTTGTGGCAGCGCTATCCGGCTGCACAGGCACCACACCCAGCAGCTCTTCTTCCAGCTCAAGCTCCTCTTCAAGCTCCAGCTCTTCCTCCAGTTCCAGCTCCTCGTCATCAAGCTCTTCCAGCTCCAGCAGCTCCTCAACCGGCAGCACGGTTAACCATTGGGTCGCTAAGTGTGAAGGCTGCCACGGGCCTAAAGGTGAAGGCGGCAAAGGTGGTCCCTCCTTGAAAACTAAACTCGCTGCATACCCCACACAGGACGAGTTAGTTGAATACATCACCAGCGAAATGCCCCCTAACGAAAAAGGCAGCTGTACTAACGAATGTGCCGTTTCCACCGCCACCTTACTGCGCAAATGGTTCCCCGCTACCACCTCATCCAGCAGCTCGTCTTCCTCAAGCAGCGGCACCACTTCAGGTGATGCGTTTGTAGAAAACCAAGGTGCGGGCTGCCCAGCCACATCAGCCCCTGCGTCAGTTAACAAC
>JBEGTZ010000150.1:0-23005 GCA_041179125.1 Pseudomonadota bacterium
TTAATACAATTGCATTAAATGATGATGGTGTGGAGATTTGCAATTTGGATAGGCGCTTGGGGATTTCCAAATTGCAAATCTCCACACCATCATCATTTAATACAATTGCATTACTCAAAAGATATGTTTTTTGTCCAAAGCTTAAAATAACCATTTTTTTTAAGTCTGGCGTGGGGCAGGGCAATATTCTTTTTATTGGCTTGGGCGCCCTATATTTTTTTAGTGAATGATTGTTTTCCCACCTAATTTCAATTGCACCTTCACGAAAAACTTTACGCGCAATATCTGTATTGAAATTGTGGATGTTGGGCCTTGGAGGCGATGTCATTTCAAGGCCGCTTTCCGATACACAGGTGATATCGCCGATCATATTATTTCTCCAATCCGTGCATCACGGTTCTTTCCAGGCACATCGTCCATTTTTTTATTTCGACATAACAAAATCATAAAAAACTCTTTGGCAAAGCCGTGTAGGGCAATGAGATGTCGGAAGGCGCCTTTGGCTTTTCCGACCTACGCAAAAATTAATCCGAGGTGCGCGCTGAGATTTCTAGGGTTAGCCTAGAAATCTCAGCCATGCGGCCTGGTGTTAATTGGCCGTATGGGAGTTTGGTTAGGTGTTTCGGCGACGACCGCGCAGTAGAGGTAAAAATACCAACAGCCAGGGCCAGTTTAGGGCACCGGCTGCGGTTTCTTTTTCCTTCACTTCAAACACCAGTTCACTTTTTCCGGTTAAGGGCGGGTTGCCGGTGTTTTTGACTTCAACTGATAGGGTGTGCTTGCCCAGGCCTAGGCTTGCGGGGTTCCGTACCAGTTGTGTGGCGGTGCCGGTGGCGATGACTTTGCCGTCCAGTGACCAGCTGAGTTGGTGTGGATCGCTGGCGTTCGCTTCGTCGATGCTGGCCTCAAAGGTGATATCTCCCTTGTCCAAGAAAACCTCTTTACCCACGAGTGTTTTTTGTGAGAAGCGCAGGGACACCCTGGGCGCCTGGTTGGTTAGGCTGCCGTTGCTGCGGTACAAGCGGCCCATAAGGCGCAGGCCCGGCAGTTGTTTGCTGGTGCCAAAATCCCATACCGGCTGGCCTGCGCTGTTGAGGTCTTTATCCCAGTTTGTATACAGCGCTTTGCCCGCGCAGGCGGTGTTGTTGGCGGCGGTGGGGCATTGCAGTTGGTTGAGGTCAAAACCCTGTGTGCTCACCGTTAGCAAGGGGTCGTTGAGGTGATAGCTGTATTCAATTTGCGCATTGCCTGCCAGCCCTTGGAAGAAGGCTCCTGGGAATGATTTTTTAAAAGCTATAACACTTAGGCTGTGATAAATACGATTGTTTGTTGATGCCCCCAGCAACCCCCCAACATTCCGGGCGGCCACCATACGGCCTGCCGCAAAGACGTTTTCTAATGTGGTTTCCCCAGCTGCACCGGCTATTGCACCCGTTTGGTAGCCAGAATCAGTGTTGGCGCCAATCAACTGCACCTCTACAAAACCACCCTTTAAGTGGCTGCGTGTTAGGCTTCCTGCCAGGCCGCCAACGAAGTAAATGCCTTCAACTTTGCCACTAATAGCCAGCTCGGTAAGCTCAGTATCTTCAATCTCTCCAGCCAGAATGCCCATAAAGCTATAACCCACTACTTTAGTTAATGGGCCATTAAGGGCTAGGTTTTTAATGGTGCTGCCGTAGACATTACCGAAAAGCCCCACCCGAGACACCTGCGGGTTATTAATCCATAGGTTGGCAATGCTGAATCCGTGGCCATCAAATACCGCGTGGAAGGGTTTTTCTCGATCGCCTTGTAGTGGCTGCCAGCCTGCACCACCATTCCAATAGATGTCTTGTGCATTCATAACGCCGTCGCGGTTGGTGTCAAAGTCTAAATCATTGACGAGTTCATACCCCCAGCAGCGACGCTGATAGACCCCCGCCACCAGGCGTGCCGGGCAACCGCTCACATCCAGCGGGCTATCGGCGCTTAGGCGCTGGCCTTCGCCTGCTAAAGCAAAACGCACGGCGTTTAACTCGGCCAAGGAATGGATTTCCACCAGGCCATTGCTGTTGGCGTCGATGTCGATGCGTGTGTCTTGGTTGTCGTCGTTGTCTTTGATGTCCGCTGTGCCGTCGTTGTCGGCATCGTTGGGGTGGCGGTCCAGGGTTAGGCTTGAGGCTTTTTGGCAGGCGGTATCGCAGTTGGCGCTCCAGCTATCTGGCAGGCCATCTAAGTCTGCATCCGCCCAGGCGGCGGGGTTGTTGGGGAATAAGTCGGCCCCAAAACCTGATGCTGCTTGGCAAAGTGTATTACAGCCTGCACTCCAGGCGTCGGGGGCGCCGTCTTTGTCGGTATCTAGGCTGTAGGCGCTGTTGAGAGGGGCGATGTCGTCTTCATCAAACGAGCCGTCGCCGTCTGAATCGCGGAACAGCTTGCCAAATAGGCGCAGGCCCGGCAGTTGCTGGCCATTGCCAAACACCCAGTAGGGTTTGCCCTCTGCGTCCAGGCTGTTCTCCCAGCCGGTGTACAGGCTGCGGCCTGCGCAGGTGGTATCGCTGGCGGCTTTAGGGCACTGCATCTGAGCTAGGGTGAACCCGGCAGGGTTCGGCTCTTTGGGGGCAATGGGCTGCACAAATACGCTGTTGTCCGTTGTTGCGGCGGTAACAAACAGGTTGGTCGTAAGCTCCGCCACACTGCTAAAGCTATTTTTCATGGAACCAACGCGAAACCGATCCAGTGTGCGCGGGGCTTCGTCTTCTATGGCGGTAATGCTGCCCGTTACAAAGCTAGTGCTGGGAATAGCGGGTTGAGAACTTCTCCAGGCTAAAGCTGCGGTATAAAACATCGGGCCTTTAACCCTAACCGCCGCCGCTACGGCATGGATTGTTGTGTAGGTCGCCTCCCCCACCAAACCACCTGTAACCTGATTGGCGGTGCCGGTCATGCTGCCGCTGACGGCGATTTCTTCAAAGCGTGCATATTGGGCTTTGCCGCTTAACAGCCCGCCGCCTGCGCCAATAACCGTTGTTTGTGGGCCGCGCAACACCAGGCGGTGAATATAAGCGGTGTCGGTATCCGAGCTGCCCACCACCACACTAAATAAACCCACCACTTCCTGGGGCCGGTTTATCATCAGATTGAGAATGGCAAAGCCGTGCCCATCAAACTCGCCTGTTAAATACGAAGGCGCCCAACCCATCCCCTCGTCCCAAAAAGCATCCCCCTCATCGGCGCGCCCGTTGTGGTTGGTGTCGAAGTCCAAATCCTGTGTTAGCTCGTAGCCGTGGCATTGCGCGCGATAGCGCCCGCTTACAAACACTTTAGGGCAGCCGGAGGAATCTACAATACCGTCTTCTTTGTGTGTGCGCCCAATGCCAGCAGGGCTAAAGCGCACATTGTAGAGCTGCTCCAGTGTGTAAATTTCAACCAGGCCATTGCTGTTGCTGTCGGCGTCGAGCTTGCCATCACCATTGTCGTCGGTGTCCCAAGCATCAGGAATACCGTTGTTATTGGTATCGTTAAGGCGGGCATCTAATGTCAGGCCTGAAGATTGTTGGCAACGCACATCACAACCGGGGTTCCAACGGTCAGGCAGGCCGTCTTCATCTTGGTCAATTGAGGCGGCAGGGTTAGCGGGGAAGGCATCAATGACTAAGCCTGCGTCTATTAAACAGGCTTCATCGCAGCTTTCAACAAACTCATCTGGTGCGCCGTCTTTGTCTGCGTCCCGGTTGGCGGCCCAAAACTGAGGGAAAGCATCACGGTCATCCCAAATACTGTCGTTATCGTTATCGCGAAATACGCGGCCAAACAGCCGCAAGCCGGGTAGCTGTTGGGCGTTGCCAAAGTCCCAATAGGGCTTGCCTTGTGCATCAACCGCTTGCTCCCAGCCGGTGTACAGCGGCAGCTCGCTGCAAACGGTATCGTTCGCTGTGGTAGGGCAACTAAGCTCGGCACGGGTAAACCCAGCGGTGATAAATGATCCGCCAGGAACATTTAAATACTGCGTATCAAAATACGATTTGGGCGTATGTAGCCCGTCCGCATCCGATACCGCCAGCGCCAGGCTCCAAGCGGGGTTATTCAGGTGGGCGGCATTGGCGGTGGCGCCATTATCCGGCCATGAAATCAGGTTCAAAACCGCCTGCTGGGTCTCTTTGAAGGTAATACCGCTGAGCAAATTTATGCCTTCTGCATCCCCCTCAGGTTTTAGCGCCAAGGCAATAGCCTTGAATTGACAGTGGTTAGAAAAGGCCACAAGGCCACCCACCACCATTCCGTTAACCCGCCCCTGCACGGCAATTTCATCAAAACGCGTGTTAATGGCGTGGCCTGCCAGCAACCCGGCCCAACCAGTAGGCACGCTTACGTGGGTGAGCGGCCCCTCCATCACCAAGCGGCTAACCTGGGCATCTTTTAGCCCAAAAAATAACCCGCCCTGGTAAAAATCATCAGTTATGGTTGCCGGGTTTTCCAGGCCCAATACATACACTTTGTCGTCATTTAATTGCTGGATGTAAAGGTTATTAATCGAATGCCCCTGCCCATCAAACACCGCTGTAAAACTATTTTTAACATCCCCCAACGGCTGCCAACCCAGCCCGCTATTCCAATAAGCGTCTTTTGCATCCATTTGGCCATCCGCGTTGGTGTCAAAATCTAAATCCTGCGTTAATTCAAAACCCACACAACCGCTGGCCGGGCATCCGGCGCTGCTGCCATACAAGCTTTTGCCGCTGAGGTTACGGCGGATTTCATTTAAATCCGCTAAATCGTTAATTTCAATTAAGCCATTATTGTTTATGTCGTAATCGCTGCGGCCAGGCTCGGCAAAACTCGCCTGCGCGCCCAGCATTAATGCCATAAAAAAGTATCGTAAACGCATAATAATTATCCTGTAAGTGGTGAAACATCGGGACAAAAGAATAGGAGCGGCTAAATCGGAATAATTTAACCGGGGATAAATAAAAAACGGGGACGTAAAAAACCGGCCATTAAATTAGGCATACCAAAAGGCGTGTAAACAGGCGTGAAAAACCAACCAATGCCAAAATGAATAGCAGGGCACTTTCAAAAACCTTGTCAGCGTCGAGTTTTTATTATTTTTATGTCGAATGCTTTGGATAGTAGCAACGCATCTCACCCAACGCGTTGCAGCATCGCCAACAAGGATTTTGGCAAGTGGCTAGAGTGTATAACACGAAAACAGACAAATCTAGCAAGCAGCCCGCAACGCACCAAAAATCAGAGTTTTTAGGGTTTTCTAATTGAGCACACTTTCATGCATTTTTAACTTGATCGCTATTACAGACCGATTTTTTAGAATAATTCAAAGCTGTGCAGGCCTAATAAAAAAACCACACAAAAAAACTCATGTATTTACAAAAATTATCATGAGCGACAACGCCGTCATCGCGGATTATTAACCCGCTCTACAAGGCGGGTTTATCAAGGAGGTTGCTTGATGGCCGTGGTGGAAAAAAGAGCGGCTCACATTAACAGGACAAAAACAAAATTTGGCAACAAAAGAAGCCGCCGCACACAACGTTCAGACCGCTGTATTTGACATATTGGCAAAGACAGATATAAGGGCGCCTCCGGAAATTCAATTTTCGTGATGATCGCAAGGCATTTGGACGACCCCACGGATGGGGGAGGTAGAATTTCATCGGGAATGAAATCGAGGTAGAGCGACGCAGGATGCCCAAGCCGAGGAGGCCAAAGTCGAAGGAGGGAGTTTATGCGGGATAAATGACCGACTGAGCAAGACCGATGGGTTGCTTCGTAAACCCACCCTACGATTGACCCACTTTACGGGTTTACGGGTTGTGTTGGGTTTTGCAAGCTCTACCCAACCGACCCCCTCTAAAAAACATGCTGCCGAGCCGAGCGCTTGCCGATAATTTCCAGCGCCGCCACTCGGTACGCTTCTGCAAGGGTTGGGAAGTTAAATATATTTTCAACAAACACATCCACTTTAGATTGCGTAATTAACGCCATCTGGCCGATATGAATTAATTCCGTAGCCCCTTCACACACAATCATTACACCGAGAATTTTCTCTCCATCCGGAGCGCAGATTATTTTTAGCATTCCACTTTGAATACCAGAAATTTGACCGCGCGCAATTTCATCAAATTTTGCTTTGCCGACAATAACATCGCCATAGGCTTTACGCGCTTGTTCTTCGTTAAGCCCCACGCCGGAGAGTTCAGGGATGGAATAAATACCTGATGGAATAAAATCGCCCATTGCACCAATGGGATTACCCAGTGCGTTACTACTGGCACGCCGGCCTTGCTCCATAGACGCTGAAGCCAATGAGGGTGGCCCGATAATATCGCCAGCGGCATAAATATGTGGCACCGCTGTCGCTAAAGAAGCATTCACTTCAATTAAGCCTTTCTCGTTGAGTTTAAGCCCAGCATTTTCAATGCTAAGGCCCGCAACATTAGAAATACGCCCAGCGGCACACAGCACTTTATCGGAAGAAATTTTTCGCCCATCGTCTAATTCGGTAATAACAGCATTAAATCCATTCCATACCACTTGGTTAACTTTGCTATTCCCCATCCAAGTGCCGCCCATTTCTTCAAAAGCTTTTACAAAGGTTTCAGTTAAATCCCCATCTAAAAAACCCAAAGGCTGGGGGTAGCGGTCAATCATTGTGACCTTCACGCCCAACGCCTGGAAAATAGACGCATATTCACTGGCGATTACACCGCCACCTAAAACCGTAAGGCTGCGCGGTAAATACAACATAGATAAAATGGAATCACTATCAAAAATATGTTCGTGGTCCACTTCTATATTGTCGGGTTTACGCGGAATTGAACCGGTAGCGATAATAATATTTTTAGCATCAACCAGAATATTACTGCCGCGCACCTGGGTAATGCTAATGCGGTTGGGTGTTACAAAAGATGCTTTGCCATGAATGCAATGAACGCCGTTGCGCTCCACCTGTTTGCGCATGTAAATATCATGCGCCGCTAATACTTCGCTTAAACGATGGATTAACGTGTTTAGCTCTAAATCTTCGGGCAATTTATAATTGGCTAATTTAGCATTTAAGCGCATATTTTTAACGCGCAGCGCATTTTCCCTAAGCGTTTTAGAAGGGATAGTGCCGCGTTGCACACACGAGCCACCCAACTCCCGGCTGCTTTCCACCAGAATAACGGATTTACCCGCTTTAGCCCCCTGAATCGCTGCTTTTTGGCCTGCAGGGCCACTGCCAATTACCAGTAAATCCGTTATTTGATCCGGCATCATAAACTCATGCTCTCCATAGTACTTTTTACACTTCCCTGTTTTTGTAGCAATAGATCTATATCTTCAAGATATAAATTTAAATCGGCCATCACCGGTTGTTCTTCTAATTCTTTGCGGCTAAACGTGGGTTGGTCTGAACTAATGGATAAACCATTTTGGGCAAATTTTGACGCGGCAACCACCACCATAGTTAATTCCTTGTTATCACCCGCCTCCTCGTAACGATCAAACATACTTAATACATCACACACGATACTGGGCATTTCCCATAAATTAACCACCAAAATGCCAATAACACGGCTAAATGCGGTTTCAATAACCGCAATATCAGCATTAGTGGCGGTAAATCCGCACTCGGTTGCTATTTCAATGGTGGCCTGCAAACACACTGGGCGCCCAATATCATGTAATAAACCGGATAAAAATGCGGCCTCTACATTTCGTTTACACACCCGCGCCACTTCTTTGGCCCAAAGCGCGGTGTACAGCGCATAACGCAACTGGCACTGAATACTTTTATTGTGCCCAGGCGCATTAAACATTTTGCAATTAATTGAAGCGGCTAATGCTATTTCCCCAATAATACTCATGCCTAATCGCGATATAGCTTGTTGCAGAGAAACCAACTTGGTATTCGGTGAATACAGTGCAGAATTAGCAATACGCATAACGTGCCCTGCGAGCACTTGGTCGCTTTGCACTAACTTAGCAAGATCAGTAGTGACGGCATTGTGATCCTGAGTTAACCGCATCACGCGATTTGCCACTTCAGGCAACATAGGCACGTCCATTTTTTTTTGTTTGATCTTACTGGCCAACTGCTGCGCGATCGTTTTGGCGACAACTGAAGTTTCCATAGCAAATATAGACCCTGGCTTTTTTATAGGATTTCATAACAATTTAGACGAAAATTGAAGGGCGTGCTGGAATTCTTTAACCTAAAAACTTCAGTGGAGCCGCCATTGGACAAGCCCTACCGCTGAGCTAATATTAGGTTTGAAGGCCTGCTAGGGCCTGCTCCCATTTGCCGGTTAACGCAGGTAGGGTCAGGCCGTTGGGAGCCTTCATCAGGTGGGTCGTGTAGATCTGTTTCCAGAGGATGTAACACTCGAGGGAAAAAATATGTACAACATATTAGTATTCGGCAAACAAATTTCAGAAACGGCAGAACAGGTTAAAGCGTATTTTAAAGGCGATGCCATTACCTCCATTGCCGATTTGCCCCAAGCGTTAGAAGAAAAAAATTACCGCATTGTTGTATACGATGGGCTGGCGGATGCCTCACTGGACCTCGTTTATTGCCAGGAAATAGCCGCAATTGTGAACCCAAAAGGGTTGCCATTAATGGCTTTGACCAATGGCGTCACACCGGAAGAAAAACTAAAAGCATTTGAAATGGGCTGCGATGATTTAATTGATAGTCATCTGGCCTCTGTTGACGAAATTAACGCACGCATTACTAAAAGTATTTTCCACCGTATTGCCAATGAACAACTGCAAAAACGCCTTGAATTGGCCACTGAAGCTGCACGCACAGCTATGGTAGGCAATTCAGATTTGGGTGCCAATATTCAATTTTTATTGGCAGTCAATGATTGTGATAATTTAGACCAAGTAGGGCAGCAATTTTTTAACACCATTGAGCGTTACGGATTGCGTTGCAGCTTACAAATGCGCAGTACGCTGGGCATTAAGGATATGGAAGCGCACGGAATGGCTAAAGATTTAGAGTCACAATTGTTGTTTCAACTAAAAGATGCAAACAGGTTCATCGATTTTGGCGTGCGCACCGTGGTGAATTATGAGCGCGTATCCTTGTTAATCAAAAACATGCCCGTCAATGAGCCTGATAAATACGGCGCCATTAAGGACAATACTTTTTCTTTATTACAAGGCCTTAATGCACGCATATTGGCTCTGGAAGACCGCTGCGGCTTACTGGAAGAAAAAGAAAGTTTGAAAAAAATATCCCAAGATGTAAACCAAGTAATGCAAACCATCAAGCGCTCTTACCAAGCCGTCATGCGGCAGATTTTAACTGAGGTTGAAAACGTAGCCGAGCTAATAGAATATCGCCTGCCACAGTTTGCCTTGTGTGAAGCTGATGAGCGATTTATGTTTGATGTCACCGATCAATTGGTAAAAAAAACCAATGAGGTGTTTAACAACGGGCTGAAAGCGGACGAAATTTTTGAACGCTTAGAGCAGGCGCTCGCTCGGGCACTAAGCTCGGTGGAAAAGGACTCTATTAAATCTGAATTAGGCAGTAAAAGCTCAAACAAAGGGCCGGATAAATCGGTAGAGTTATTTTAGGGCGCCTTGCGGAAATTCAATTTTCGTGATGATCGCAAGGCATTTGGACGACCCCACGGATGGGGGCGGTAGAATTTCATCGGGAATGAAATCGAGGTAGCGCGACGCACGCCTAAAGGGATTTAGGCGGTACGACCCCACGGATGGGGAAGGTAGAATTTCATCAGGAATGAAATCGAGAGCGACGCAGGATGCCCAAGCCGAGGATGCCAAAGCCGAATGAGGGAGTTTATGCAGTATAAATGACCGACTGAGCACGAAAATAACGCCGCGAGCGCGCGAAAAGTGAATTTCCGCAAGGTGCCCTAAAGTTTGTTTTGTTGGGCATTACTGCCCAACCTACACCAATAATCTTACGACAAACGGCAAAAAACCTTTTCCGATTAAACTTTATATTCCATAGCGCCCACAAAACCACAACAATCCTTGAGTGAGATTAATTCCCCACAATTTCCGTGAAGTCCTCCGCACCTAGCGTATTTACTTGCGCCTACCCGCAACACTTAACCCGCTCATTCAGTACTATTCCTCGGCGCAGCTACCCACCTCCTCTTTTATTTCAAATTAACTGTCGGCTCAGAATTTTAATAACCAAGCCAGTTAATTCCCCGCGCTGCCGCTCCCCACTTCTACTACAGGATGCCCACATGAAGCCATTGATCGCGTTTTTACTGCTCGCCAGTTCGTTTTCCCCTTCCGCTTGGTCCGAGACACCCCGGCCTGATTACGATGTTGATAACGACGGTTTAATTGAAATTAACGATTTAAACGATTTAGATGCTATTCGAAATAGCCCCAAGGGGGATCAGTTACACGGCGCGTCTGTGGGTTGCCCGGATAGTGGGTGTGTGGGTTTTGAGTTAACCGGGGATTTGGATTTTGACACCAATGGCGATGGCAAGATGGATGCGCAGGATGCCTATTGGAATAACGGCCGCGGCTGGAAGCCGCTATGCAACAGCAACTGGGAATTTCAGGCTATTTTGGATGGCAATGGGCATCACATACGCAATCTTTATATTAATGCTAACGTCCACGAGGCCGGTCTATTTTGCGAGACCAACGGCGCTCAGATCCGCAAACTCCAATTAGATGGCCCCTTGATGAGCCTTACGGGCGTCACCGTAGGTGCCATAACGGGTTCCGCAAGCGACACCTTGTTTAGTGAGCTGGTCATCAAAGGCACAATTAAGGCTAAATATTTTGCCGGGGCGCTGGCGGGGGAAGGGCACGGCAGCGCTAATAACCGCGCCGAAGGCGTAGTGATCGCCTCACACATTTACACGCCTTACGATTCTTTTATTGTGGTGGGCGATGAAGGCTTTGCCGTCGCCAATAGTTTAATTGTTGGCTCGGCAGTGCTTACAGCGTGGAGCGTGGATGATCTTTCCTGGCGTTTTGCCTCTACAGCGCAGCAAGTGGTGATGCAGGTTCACGTTCAAGGGCTGGATGATCAGCAGATCCCAGAGGTGCTAGGCCCGGTGCAATCGCTGGTTCAACTGAATAAAGAGCAAAGCCCTAAGCTCACACAAGCACAGCTACAGTGCGGTTTGAATAGCCAATGTAATGGCGGTGCCAATTTTAGTGGCTGGGAAACCCAAAAGGGCAGCGACGGCGCGGCCTACTGGGATTTTGGCAACGGCCAGCAGGCACCAGGCCTGCGTATTTTGGGCAAGGTATTCCGCGACAGCGATGGCGATGCGGTGTTTGATGAAGACGACGCCTTCCCGCTGTTCAGTTTTGCCAGTGTTGACCAGGATAAAGACGGTGCCGCCGATACTTTGTTGGCCACCTGTGATGCCACCTGCTGGCAAGGCTCAGGCGTGGTGTTGGATCAACTCCCAAACAACCCCGCCGCCGCGCTGGATGCCGACCAAGACGGCTGGCCCGATGCCTGGGCGGCCAGCTGTGACGCCAGCTGCCAAGGGGCATCCGGCCTGACTTTAGATGCTTACCCCAATGACAGCGACAACGACGGCATCCCCAATAGCCAGGATACCGACGACCGCCAAAGCGGCCAAACCGATGCCGATAGCGACTCCGACGGTTTAATTGAAGTGCGCACTTTGGCCGATTTAAACGCCATTCGATTCGCCCCCGATGGTGCAGGCCGTGTGCTGCAAGCCGGTGGCGCGGTGAATGCCTCCGGCTGCCCACAGGTGTATTTTGAAGGGCGGATGCAGCAGCGCTGCCGGGGTTTTGAGCTGGCAGGCCATTTGGATTTTGATACCAACCAAGATGGCGTGCTGAACGCACAAGACACCTACTGGAACCCAGACAGCAGCCTGGCCGGTAATGGCTGGCAGCCCATTGGCTACTTTAGCGGCCACTTTAACGGCAACGGGTTTCAAATCAGCAACTTATACTCCCGCGCCGCTGGCAATAAAGGCTTGTTTGATCATGTGAATAAGGCGCGTATTGAAAACCTGGTGATAGCAGGGCCGCATACTCGCCTGGCTAAAAACCCTGAAAACGGCGGCCTTGCTGGCCTAATCGCCGCCCGCGCCACCGCCAGTTACTTCCAGCGGCTGGTAGTGAGTGGGCAGATCAACGCTGCGCCCTATGGCGCAGGGGGTGTGGTTGGCCGCGCCGAACAGTGCGAATTTAACCAAGTATTCAGCGCCACCGAGCAACAGGGCGCTTCACTCAACGGTTTGATCGGTGAAGGCCACAGCAATCGCATCACCAGTGGTTTGGCTACCGGTACCCTGCGCCTGGCGGAGGGCGGGTCTAAATATACAACCATTACGGCACGCATGAGTTTAACGCGCAGCCTCATTGCCCGTGTTAACGCCTCAACCCAGCCGTTTACCTTTTATTTGGATAACCCAAACAAAGCCGAAAGTACAGACAGCTACTTCCACAACCCGAGGGAAGTCACCGCCACAGCGGCTAACACGTTTAGCCTGGCGGCGCTCAGCTGCCCCACTCAGGCCGATTCCACCGAATGCCCCACGCCGCCGATGTACGTAGGCTGGGGCCAGGATAAAAACGAGCAGGGCCAACCGCTGTGGAACTTTGGCAGCAAGCAACAACTGCCCGGTTTTAACCTGTTCGGTAAAATCTTCCGAGATGGCGACGGCGATGGCGTGTTGGACCAAGACGACCACTACCCCGCCCAGTTTGCCGTCAGTGTGGATAGCGACAACGACGGTGCCGCCGACCGCTGGACACCCGGCTGTGACACCGCCTGTCAAAGCGCTTCCAGCACGCAGTTAGACCTCTTCCCCACCCAGGCCGCAGCCTCCATCGACGCCGACCTAGACGGCCTGCCCGATAGCTGGGCGGCCAACTGCGACACCACTTGCCGTACGCAATCCGGCTTGAAACTAGACCCATTACTCGACGACAGCGATAACGACCACACCCCCAACGGCTCCGACAGCGACGATGACAACGACGGCAGAATCGACGTGGACGCCGACTCCAACGGCCTGATCGACATCAACACCCTGGCCGACTTGGACGCCGTTCGTTTCAACCCACAAGGCACCAGCCGCAAGCTGGGTGCGGAGGCCTTCGCCAATGCGTCCGGCTGCCCACTTACCCTGGTTGATGGTTATTTAGTACGCACTTGCCAGGGCTATGAACTCAAAGCCGATTTGGATTTTGACAGCAACCAAAACGGCAAAATGGACAGCCAAGATGCCTACTGGAACAGCGGAAGTGGCTGGAACCCGCTGGGCGCGGAATACAACCCCCTGTCCACCCGCATAGAAGGCAACAACCATACCATTCGCAACTTATGGATTAACCGTCTTGGCGTATTCAACCAAGGTTTATTCGGGTACGTGGTCAACAGCCGCATTGAACACCTAGCGCTGAGCGGCCCGCTCACCCGCGTGGTGGGTGATAGTGCTGGCCTGTTGGTGGGCGACGCCAATCAAGTTGTCATCAATGAAGTGGCCATAACCGGCCAAGTCCAGGGCGCAGCGCTTGCAGGCGGGCTAATCGCTTTTGCGCGGGACAGCCAGATCAATGCGGTGTATGCCTCAGTTAACGTGCAATCAAACGCCATCGCCGCAGGCTTAATAGGAACCGCGCTGGATACAGGCATCAGCAATGCTTTTGTCGCCGGCTTCGTACAAGGGGGCCAAGGCACAGCGGGTGTTGTCGGCGGCCTGAGCATTAATGCGCCGCTGTCGATTAACAACGTCAGTAACAGCCTAAGCCTCGCCAACCTCGCCAGCACGGATTCCACCGCAAGCGCATTGGGCGAGACGGTATCGGCCACCAACAGCCACACCAACAACTCAATTATGCTGCCCCGCAGCGAAACAACCCCCGCTCTAACCCTATCCCGGCTGCAATGCCCCACAGCGGCCAACAACACCCTGTGCGGCGAGCCATTGCTGTATGGCAATTGGGATAAAGCGCAGAACTCAAGCGGCAAGAGTTACTGGGTATTTGGCAATGGCAAACAGTTACCCGCCCTGTTGATACACAACAAAACCTACCGCGACAGCGACGGCGATGGCAGGCTCGACCCTGAAGACGCCTTCCCGCTCAGCCCCGCTGCCGTTAGCGACCAAGACAAAGACGGCGCCCCGGACGCCTGGGCCCTCGGCTGCACCGCACAGTGCCGCAGCGAATCAGGCTTAACACTGGACGCCTTCCCTACGGACAAAGCCGCACAACTGGATGCCGACTTAGATGGTCGCCCCGACGCCTGGGCACCTCAGTGTGATAGCAGCTGCCAAGCCAGCTCGAAGCTCAAGCTGGACACGCGCCTGAATGACCTCGACAACGACGGTATCAGCGATGGTAAGGACGAGGACGACGACAACAACGGCCAGCTTGACGCCGACCTAGACGGCAACGGTCTGGTGGAAATCTCAAGCCTTGCGCAGCTCAATGCCATACGGTTTGACATAGCAGGCCACGGCCGCGCCTTGAAACAAGGCACAACCGACAGCACCGGCTGCCCCAAAGTCATCGTTAACGGCCTCAATACCGCCCGCTGCCAAGGTTATGAACTCAAACAAAACCTGGATTTCGATACCGACCAAGACGGTCGAATCACCCGCGCTGACGCTTACAACACTGATAACAAAGGATGGGTTGCCCTCAGCGGCATCGCACCTCCACCGCTCAAGGGCGACCCCGTGCCCTTCAGCGGCATCTTCGACGGCCAGGGTTTTGCCATTCGCAACCTCACCTCAATTAACGGCCAGGGGTTGTTTTACAGCCTATTAAACGCCCAGGTGAAACGCCTAGTGCTGGACGGCCCCCTAATGAATATCCAGGGAAGTTCCAGCCACACGGTTGGCGCGGTGGCAAGCCAAGCCCTGCAATCGCAACTGAGTGAAATCGTCGTAACCGGCTGGCTCAGAGGCGACCTTGTGGGTGGTTTAGTGGGTAACGCCTACAGCACGCACTTTAACGCCGTGGTCAGCACAGCGCGGATTGAAGGCTACAACACCGCAGGCGGTATTGCTGGCCGGTTGGATAAAGACTCGTCGATCCGCAACGCGCTCAGCAGCGGTTGGCTGAGCAGCGACCCCAGCGGTGTAATAGGCACACCCGCTTCCTTTGTAGCAGGCGGTCTATCCACCGATGAAGGCGCACTGTACACCAGCCTCAGCAGCCGCCATCTGGACATCAAAGGCGGCATCTACAGCGGCACCGCACCCTCACCGCGCAGCCTTAACGCCACGTATTTTGTGAGCGACTGGGTAGCCAACAGTGCAAAAGAACGCGGCGCAGCAACCCTCGCCCAACTGCAATGCGGCACCCAAAGCAGTGTCAGCCGCTGTGCCGGAACACTTCTGTACGACGGCTGGGAGAAAATACTCGACAGCAACGGCCAGCCCTACTGGGATTTCGGCAGCAGCACTGAGCTGCCCGGCCTGCGCCTGTTCGGCAAAATCTGGCGCGATGGCGATGGCGACGGCGTGTTGGAAATCACCCCTGCCACCGAGGTAAACCTAGCCCCAAGCCTTGCGCTGAGCCTCACCCAAGCCGGTAAAACCGTGAAAGCCGCAGTGGCCGGTGAAGGCGATATTCAAATCGAAGCCCAGGCAAAAGACCCTAACGCAGGCGATAAACTCACCTACGCTTGGATCCTGGACGGCAAACCCCTCACCGAAACCAGCCACCGCCTAAGCCTCAACAGCCAGACCCTGGCAGTGGGGGCGCACCAGGTCAATGCCACCGTCACGGACAACGGCACACCCATCCAACGCACCCACCAAACCCTAAGCTTTGAACTCAAAGCTGCACCGGTTGTAGCGGGTGCTATGGATTGGCGTTACCTGCTGCTGTTAACCCTGTGCTTGGCTATGCGAAAGGTGCCTAAACCTGGGCGCTGAGGTTTTAGGTTTTTTAGCAAGGATGCTGCGGCTTTTTTAAGTGAGGAATTTGGGGTGCCGGAAATACCGTAGGGTGGACTTTAGTCCGCCATCGGGCACCGCCCGACCCGGCTTTACGCTGGGTTGTGCTCAGGTTTCCAGGTCGGGCTTGCGCCCGATGGCGGACTAAAGTCCGCCCTACGTCCGCCCTACTCCCTACGAGTTCAACTGAAGTTTTTAGGTTTACTTGAGCAGCGGTCGGGCTATTTATCGGTTTGACTATTACAGGGGAAATTTATGTCACTCAACCATCGGTTTAGCCGCATTGCAGCGCTTTGGTGTGCGTGTGTATTCGTCGTAGTCGCACCGCTGTGCGGTTGCAATGGCGTCACATCCTCATCCAGCAGCTCAGCCAGTTCAAGCTCAAGCAGTAGCGGCAAAGCCCTCGTGCGCACCCATTACGAGAACCCCTTTGCCGGTGCAACGCGTTGGTATGTCAACCCCAAATGGGCCGAAAACGCCCGCAAAGACGGCGGCGACCAGGTGGCCGGGTATAACACCGGCATCTGGCTGAACCGCATTGCCGATGTTGAAGCATTCCAAGGTCAAAAACCTAAAGACGGCATGGGCCTGCGTGACCACCTGGATGCCGCCCTGGCGCAAGGTGCCGATTTAATCCAACTGGTGTTGTATAGCCTGCCGGGCCGCAACTGCTCGGCTGAATTGTCCTTGGGGGAACTGGATTCCACTAACGAAGGTATGGACCAATACAAACACCAATACATCGACCGCATTACCCGCATCCTAGGGGAAGCCCAATACGCCAGCCTGCGCGTGGTGGCGGTGGTTGAGTATGACTCGCTATCCAACTTAGCGGCTTATACCGATGATGAGTATTACCCTGAATGCGGGGCGGTCTCCTACAACAAACCCTGGGGGTATCACGAGGGTATTCGTTACGCCCTAACCACGCTGTCCGCCCTGGACAATGTTCACCTTTATATTGACGTGTCCAATTCAGCCCGCCTCGGCTGGGACTTACAGTTTCAAAATGCCGTGAATTTAATGGTAGCCGTGGTGCAAGGCGGCAATTTTGCACAGCTCAAACAGGGTGTCTCGGCGCCAATTCCCTATACGGAACACACCTTAGTTGGCCCCACCCCCGCCCCCGGCTGGGGCGCTATTAATGGGTTTATCTCCAACGTGGCGGACTATGTACCCTTAGATGAACCCTTCATCAATCCCACCGCTGTATTGGAAGGCAAACCCCTGCGTTCAGCGCTGTTTTACGACTGGAACCCCACCATCAGCGAACACGCCTTCGGCAACCAATGGCTCAAAGCCATACGCCAACAGGGCGCACCTGCGCGCTTGGGCATGTTGGTAGACACTGGCCGCAACGGCTGGGGCGGCCCCAAACGCCCCACTCAAACGGCTAAAGCCAACACCATTGATCAACGGGTGAACGCCTCCCGCATCGACCAACGCCCCCACCGCAGCAGTTGGTGCAACCAACCCGGCGGCTTGGGCGAGCGTCCCATCGCCAACCCCAAGCCCGGCTTCCACGCGTATGTATGGACAAAACCGCCGGGGGAATCTGACGGTTTGAGCCGGGCGGATTTTGAAGTTGACCCGGCTTTTAACAACCGAAAATACGACGAAATGTGCGACCCACAGGGGAGCAACCACTTTGCCGAAGATGCCCCCACCACCGCAGGGCGAGGGGTTGCCACTGGCGCAATGGATAACGCACTGCATCCTGGGCGTTGGTTTTCAGCCGGGTTTCGCACCCTTTTAGAAAACGCCTACCCGAAATTGCAATAAGCAACGTTCAGGCGGCCCCCGCTGTGGCTAAACGGGGGGCGGCGGTATAGGCAATGTTGTGGGGGCGTAGATCGGAAAAGCGAAGCGCCTTCCGACAGGTACGGCTCCGCTCCACAGCGATTTAAATGCGTAGAGTGTGCTGGCCCCAAAAATGTCGGAAGGCGCTTCGCTTTTCCGACCTGCGCAGGATCAAAACAAGCAAAAACAGCCGCAGACACCCAAACCACGGCACACCTCCACAGGTTTTTGCATTTTTTTTCAAAGCGTGCCACTGAAAGCAAAAACCATCTTTGGCCCTGTGAACGGAAACCATTTTGCCAACCCCTTCACAACACACCCCCCAGAGGCCCCATACCCTAGTGCCCACCTAGGATTACCCACTGGATCACCTCATGAAGCGATTACGACCCCTCAGCATTTTTAGCATCGCCCTCGCCCTGGCAGGCTGCAACGCACAAACCGCCCCAGAATCAACCCCCACCGTCACACCCACGCCGCCCGTGGTTGCGCCCACACGGCAAAAACTCAGCGCGCTAACGTTTGACAGCCTCTGGATTAAAGCCTGCATCGCCGATGCCCAATTCCAAACCAAAATTCAATATGTCGATGAACTCACCAAACTAAGCTGTGATGGCTACCCCAAGGGATTTGATAGCTTTATTCTTGATCAGAGTGGCGGCGATATGATTGTCACCTCCACACGCGGCCTAGAACAACTAACCGCCCTCACCGAATTAGATCTTTCCGACAACTATATTGCCGAAATAGACCTTTCAAGCCTTACAAAACTCACCAAGTTAAACCTCAGTGGCAATTTAGTACAAACCCTCGATCTATCCCGTTACACCCATTTACAAACGTTAATCATTACCGACAACCCGCTGTATCGCCTGATTTTGCCGCAAAATAGCCAGCTAGAAACCTTACAATTTGGCAAGGGTTATGGCTTTTTTATGGGCATTGAAACGTTAAAAAGCTACGTCAACGGACAAAAAGAAGCCCCAACAGACAAACGCTTTTTCGATGAACAATCCGGCACCTTATTAACGGATGAACACTTCAAGCGTTTGGACAATTTAGATTTCTCCCAGCAAAAAGCGCTCAAAAGCCTCACGGCCACAAGTGCCGCGTTAAAAAGCCTGGCCCTGGATACCTTCCCGGTTAACAACGCACTGTCACACCTCAACCTGGCAGCCAATGCCCTAACCTCGGTAAACCTTAGCCGCCTGAACAAACTCCTGAGCCTCAACCTGCAAAGCAACAACATTGCCAGCCTAGACTTAACCGCCCAACCCGAATTAGCCGAGTTAAATTTTTCCTATAACAAACCCACCCCGGCAACACTTACTGCAATAAAAAATAACAAACTCAAATCCATCGACCTCACCGCCTCCCACATTAGCGATTCCGATTTGCAGGTTTTATTTAGCTCCAACACCCTCGAAACCGTGCAAATGGCCAATACCGATACCAACTTCACACCGGTTTCACTGGCACCCAACCTAAGCACACTCACCGTTTCCGGGCACTACTCGGACCGCGACTTTGCCGCCGCCACGCATTTAAACCAATTAACACTTAACGGCGGCTCCATCAAAGGGTTGGATTTTTCCGCGATACCCTATTTGAACAAGTTGTATTTTATCGGCACCCAAATTGAATCCAGCGCCGCACTCAACTGCGCACGCGCTATCGCCACCGTGGAAATTCATTATCCTAATGATGAGATCAGGCTCGGCGCAGTAAAACCCTGCGGCATTGGCAGCCTCAGGCTTTCTTCTGACAAGGTATTGAACAAGGTTGATTTATCCGGCCTTCACACCGATGCGGTCACACTGGTAACCAAAGGCACCAGCTATAAAAACATTGTTTTAAATGGCAACACACAAAAAATCGACCTGGACGGCATAAGTGATCTGGATCGCTTCAGCTTTTATGATGTGTCTGGGTTACAAAGCCTGCGTTTCGCCAATACCTCAATCAAAACATTCGGCTTAAAAGGCGCAGGCCAGTATTTAACCTCGTTTAGTCTTGAAAATGTCGACCTGAACCAGCTCGAGCTGAGCGGCAACAACGCACCGCTCAGCACGCTGAATTTCGAGTTTGTCAGATTAACTAAACTCAACCTTTCGCCAGTGGTAGAAACGCTCACACAATTGCGCTTATTCGCCACGTCTATTACTCAGCTGGATATGCCCAAGTTAAACCCCAGCACAAGCCTGGATATTTACTCGCTGAAACTGGACACCAAAAGCTTGGCTAATTTTGAAAAGGTTACAGGACGCAAATTAGACAGCAATGGCACCCTGGTGCCCAAAAGCTAATAATCCTAAAAACCTCAGTTGCATCACCTCCCCTAAAGCGGAGGTGATGCATAACACCACCGCCAACCCCCAAATCCTGTAGGGGCGCACCTTGCGGTTATCCAAACGCATACAAAGCGTAGCTCGTAGCTAACCCGCAAGGCCAAAGCTGGGATGAGCGGGGGTTCAACCTAAAGCGTACAGCGCGTCACGCAGATTACGCCCCCAGCTTTTCTTTCAAACAAAAACCACCGGTACGCTACGAGCTCATATTTAACATGCAATCTCATACCATTGTGGTGGGCAAGCCAGATTGACTACCCTAGCACTTTTGTTAGACGTATCCAGGGCTTGCGCAGACGTGGGTGATCCTACAACGGTTTACAGGTTTGATAAGTGGCGGCGCAAAGCGTGCCTTTTGTTCCACCAAACCAAAACCCCGGTGAGGGTAATCACCACAATAAATACACCCAGCACACAAACAAAAATACGGTAGGGCAATCCCCAAACGCGCCCGGTGTGCAGCGCATGCAGCCAAAGGCTTACGGTGTTGCCGGTATGCTGGCCAGAAGGGAAGTAATTCAACAGTAGCTCGCCGTTTGTGGCATCAAAAAACACTTCCGTGCGCGCAAACCGATCGCTCAAATCTAACGAACTTAATACCCGGTAGCGGTAGGCATTGTAGTGAGCTTCGTAGCGCAGCTCGCTGGGGCGCTCCAGCGTAAACCCAATCTGCTTGGCTTGCTCATTCATCAGTGCCCGTGCCTTGGCGTTTATCGTCCGCCAATCCTGTTGCGGGATAGCGGGCGCCGGTTCACGGCCTGCCAATTCGTACCAAGGTGGGTGGAAGGGCATCAGCGCGCGGGTGATGTGGGTGTAGGCGGTGTCCCATAAATTCATGTACACGGATGTCCAGGCAAACACCAACAAGGCGCCCCACAGCCAGAGACTCAAGGCCCGGTGCAGGTCAAAATTAAGCCGCCATTTTGAGGCGCCCCATTTGATCACCCACGCCTTTTTCCAGCGCGCCCAAAAGCTCGGTGCGGATTGCTGGTGCCGGCCTCGGGCGGGGAAGGTAATGATCAGGCCAGTGAAGCAATCCACTACCCATATAAAAGCCACAATGCCCAGTATCCAAATGCCGGTATCGCCCAAAATCAGGCTGTAGTGGAATTCATAAATAAACGGCAATAGGTTGTGCCAGCCTTCGCTGATAGCGCCTTGATGGCGAGTGCCCAACAACTCGCCGGTGTAGGGGTTGAGCAGCATCTGGCTGTAGGTCAGCGCAAACGGCAGTTGAGTCTCGGGGTTGATGCGGGGCGCAACCCCAACCACAGCGCGGCCTGGCTCGCTCAGCGACACCGATGTCACAATACATTGGGGATCAATGTGCGTAGCCTTTTCACCCAGCACGCCAATATCCAAAGGGGCATCGGTACGACTGGACGTATAAAACTGCGGCGCGGTGAGCTGTTCTAGCTCCGGGTAAAAAGCCAGCAAACTGCCAGTTACCCCAACCAAGATCAGAAACACCGCCATGCCCAAACCGGCATAGCGATGAATAAACCTAAGGTGCGCAAGCCGAATACGGGCGGGTTTTAGTCGCTGCATTTAAAAACTCAAACGCAAAGAACCTGTGGCTGCGAAGGGTTGCGCGGGCATGTTGGTCCAGCGCGCACGCATCACGTAATAGTGCTCATCGGTGAGGTTGGTGAGGTTCAGCTGCGCAGTAGCCGGGTTGCCCCTTAAAGAAAAACTGTAGGCAGTGAACAAATCCCACTGGGTGTAGGCGCCATCGCTGTAGGTATTTTTGGCGTCACCAAAACGCTTAGCGCTGTAGGTGAAGCCGCCGCCCACGCTCAGCCCATCGAGCGCTTTCGGGAAGTCGTAATGCAGCCAAGCACCGCCTTGGTGTTTGGGGGCGTTGGGCAATTCCTTGCCTTGTGTACCACCAAAATCTTCAGTGATTTCGGTTTCTGTATAGGCGTAGTTAGCCATTATTGAGGTGCTGGGGCTAATTTCCCCCAAGAAGTCCAGCTCAAAACCACGGGATTGAGCCTCTCCAACACTCAGTGTTTTGATCGGGTCAAGCGGGTTGGGGTTGGGCGTGGGCAGGTTTTGTTTGGTGAGCTGAAACAGGCTAGCCGTTAGCGTTGCCTTGTTGTTCAACAGGGATGATTTAACGCCAGCCTCCCATTGTTTTGCCGTCTCAGGCTCGTACAAGGCGCTGGGTTCAAAGTCAAAGCCTGGGCCAAACGAGGTACTGTAACTTAGGTAGGTTGAGAGCTGCGGGGTGATTTTATACACCAAGCCGGCGCGAGGGCTGGTTTGGTGGTCGTCCGCGCTGAAATGCTCCATCGGTGAGTAATAAGCGGTATCAAGCTCACGCTCTAACGTGTCATAGCGCAAGCCCAACTGCGCGATAAGTTTTTCCGTTAGGTTTATTTGATCTTGAATGAACACACCCTGGGCGCGGTCGTCTTGGTGGGTAATAAACCCCGCTTCCGGCGTAAGGTTAGCCGGGGGGAAATACGCCGCCGTGTTGAGCTTGGAGTTGTAATACCGGTAGCTGTACAGGTTGATGGTATCCGCTGTGGTTTCAACCGCTTGCGCATCACCGGTCATGGTAAACAGCTGCGAGCCAGCCACCAGATGGTGCTCAACGGAGCCGGTGGTGAAGCTTCCATTGATTTGCACCCAGGTGGTTTGCGTTTTGAAGTCTTCCGGGCCAAACCACGCGTAGCGATCAGCTTCAGTATCACCAGGCTTAAGGCTGGCATAGGCGTAGACCGACCGGTAATAGGTTTCAGTGTTGTACAAGGAATAACCAGCTTTTAGTGTCCACGCCGTGTTTAGATCGTGTTCCACGCTGAGGTCGTACAGGCGGTTATCGTAGTCGTCCAACAGGCCTTCTTGGCTATAACTGCGCTCGCGCGGCACGTCGATAAAACCCTCGCCCATCGCCAACAAACCTTGGTCATAAGCGCTTTTGGCGGAGTCTATTTCAGCGCTGAAATG
>JBEGTZ010000151.1:0-5023 GCA_041179125.1 Pseudomonadota bacterium
TCGCTATGGTTTCGTTAGGGTATGGCGAGAATGGATAATATTTTTTCTACGGATTCATTGACACAGGTGTTGCTGGTATTTAAAACAACTTCAGCCGCATCTGGAGCTTCATAGGGGTCGCTTACACCGGTAAAATTTTTAAGTATTCCCTGGCGAGCTTTTTTGTAAAGGCCTTTGACGTCACGTGTTTCACAAACAGAAATAGGGGTATCTAAATGTATCTCCAAAAAGTCCCCCTGCGCGAACAATGAGCGAACCATTTGCCTATCTCGTTTATAGGGGCTTATAAATGCGCAAATGACCAGCAATCCTGCATCTAATAATAATTTGGCCACCTCACCTACGCGCCGGATATTTTCCGACCGATCCGCTTCACTCATACCTAGGTCTTTGCTTAACCCGTGCCTGACATTGTCCCCGTCCAGTAAAAATGATTTGATCCCCCTTTTGTACAAAGCACAATCGAGCGCGTTGGCTAGTGTGGATTTTCCAGAGCCGGATAGGCCTGTAATCCATATACAGCAGGGTTTTTGTAATAACAGTCCTGCGCGATCTGCTGGGGTGATTCCTATACTTTGCCAGACAACTTCAGATGCGGGCGGAGATGGAAATGTTTCGGATAGATCAGTCAAAGGTGGTTTCCAGTAATGACAGGTAAAGCCCAAATTGGTATACGGGTGACAAAAATACGCAGGCTATTAGCCGTAAAGCGTACTGGGTACTCGCATGATAAGCAGCAAAGCAAAAGAAAAGCCAACTTGGTTTGCGTGTAACAAATGATAATGTTTAACCGTTCGAATGTACAAAAAATCACTAAAATAGTCTCAGCTGCGCGTTAATTCAGCATGGGTGGGCCGGGGACTAGGATGCGCCATGTGTGTTTGCGGGCCAAAACTCTGATGTAAATCAACCATTCTAATTAAATGGCTTGTTTGTTTTGGGGATGTGTTTTGGTTACGAATAAAAATGTTGTGAGAGGGCATAATCCTAGAAATTTCCACACAAGGGTTAGCTAGGGCCTGAAGAATTTTAGGATCATACTTTTTAGAAGTGAATCAGAGGATTATATGGAGTCGTATGCTTATTTATCAGTATTAGCGCTGGAAACCTGGCAAAGCCGAGCGACGGTGGTGGTGTCTACGTGTGTGCTGGTGGTGATGTGTGTGTTGGTACATTACGAGGCGTTAAATGCATTGACTGCATGGCTTAAACGCGTTCATTTAAAGCCACGCACCCGTATTTTGATGTTGATCTTCGCTATTTTATTTACACACGTTATTGAAGTTTGGATGTTTGGCTTAACTTATTTTGCCTTGATATCCGGTTCGGGACACGGGGCGTTGATTGCTGAGTACCCAGTTGGAATGTTGGACTGTATTTATTTTTCCGTGGTGTGTTTTACTACTTTGGGGCTTGGGGATATTGTGCCGGTGGGGGCGATTCGTTTTTTGGTGGGCACTGAGGCGTTGACTGGGTTTGTGTTGGTGACATGGTCGGCGTCTTTTACGTTTGTGGAGATGCAGCGGTTTTGGCGGGATTAACGTTTATCTAAAGTCATGCATGTTCGAGTGCAATTTGCCGCCGCTTTTGTTAAGGTGCGCGCCGTGAGTGGGTTAGGCAATCGCTCCTGGCAACAGGGGAGGAAAGTCCGGGCTCCATAGGGCAGAACGCCAGGTAACGCCTGGGGGGCGCGAGCCTACGGAAAGTGCAACAGAGAATAAACCGCCTCAAACTTCGGTTTGCGGTAAGGGTGAAATGGTGCGGTAAGAGCGCACCGCGCAGCTGGTAACAGTCTGTGGCTAGGTAAACCCCGTTCGGAGCAAGACCAAATAGGAATCCATTGGCGCGGCCCGCGTCGGATTCGGGTAGGTTGCTTGAGGCCTGTGGTGACACAGGTCCCAGATGAATGATTGTCCGCGACAGAACCCGGCTTATCGACCCACTCCGCCTTTTAAACGAATGGCCCGGCAGCTAAAACTGCCGGGCCATTTTTAGTTATGGCAATGCGGTTTTTAAATATGGGATCTGTAAATATTATTTAAAAAACGTCATTACAAAATGGTAACTATTCAGCTCAAAAGTAGCGCGGAATATGCCTGCGGTGTAACCCGCGCACCCACAGGCAAACATACATTCAATAAAAACCGCACAACCAAAATCCGTGTTTTTACATACATTATCGTGAGCGACAACAGCGTCAGGGCGGGTCTGAAGACCCGCCCTATAATGGGTGCTGAATGGTTACACAAAATGGTAATCCATAACGTATATGGACAGAATCTCTATGGCAGCCAAAAATGAAGCCGAAGGATAGTGTAGCGAGGAATAATCGTAAAAACCTCAGCTGGATCACCCAAGTCTGCGCAACCCCTTGGCCACCTAGCAAAAGTTAAAAAAAATCGAACAACCAATAAGGTTGCCCTTCATTTTTAACTTCCACTATTCGAACCAATGGCTTACACAGCTTTTGGGCGATCAACTGAGGTTTATAAGTTGAATCAATGATAGTTTTACGCCTGCTAGCGAGCAACCCGTAGCCCCGCCTGTGGGTTATCACAAACAGCACAGAGGTTTTTATGTTCACCGGCATCATCCAAACCATCGGCACCGTCGCCGCCTTACAACCCAAAAGCGGCGACCTAAGCCTGTACATTCGCGCCCCCACTAGCACAAGCTGGGACTGGAGCGACGTAGCCCTGGGCGATTCCATCGCCAGCAACGGCGTCTGCCTCACCGCAGTCAAACTCACCGGGGACGGTTTCTGGGCGGATGCCTCCAACGAAACCCTCAGCCTCACCAGCCTAAAACACTGGCGCATCGGCGAGCCAATCAACCTGGAAAAAGCCCTCACCCCACAAACCCGCCTGGGCGGGCATATAGTTTCTGGTCATGTGGACGGCTTGGGTGAGGTGATCAAGCGCACGCCGGACGCCCGCTCCGAGCGCTTCACCCTGCGGGCGCCGAAGGAGCTGGCCAAATACATCGCCCACAAAGGCTCCATCACCGTAGATGGCGTAAGCCTCACCGTGAACGCAGTGAATGGCGCTGAGTTTGAATTAAATATCGTGCCCCACACGCTCAGCCACACCATAATGGGCCGCTACCAGGCCGGGCATTTAGTCAATTTAGAGGTGGACGTGATCGCCCGTTATTTAGAGCGCCTACTCTTAGGGGAGCGCGCCGCCGAAGGCTCAAACACAACCCTCACCGCCGCATTTCTAGCTCAAAACGGTTATTGGAACTAAACACTATGCAAATGAACACCACCGCTGAGCTGATCGAGGATATTCGCCAGGGCAAAATGATCATCCTGATGGACGACGAAGACCGCGAAAACGAAGGCGACCTCATCATGGCCGCCGAAATGGTGCGCCCTGAAGACATCAACTTTATGGCCATGCACGCACGCGGCCTCATCTGCCTGCCCATGACCCCCGAGCGCTGCCGCCTGCTGGAACTGCCCCTCATGGTGAAGGAAAACCACGCCGCCCACGCCACCAACTTCACCGTCTCCATCGAAGCGGCCCAAGGCGTTACCACCGGCATCAGCGCCAGCGACCGCGCCCGCACCATTCAAGCCGCCGTCAGCCGTAACGCAAAGCCCAAAGACATCGTACAACCGGGGCATATTTTCCCCCTCATGGCGCAGCCCGGCGGCGTGCTCAGCCGCGCCGGGCACACCGAAGCAGGCTGTGACCTGTCCCGCTTAGCAGGCTTTGAACCGGCGGCGGTGATTGTGGAAATCATGAACGAAGACGGCAACATGGCGCGCCGCCCGGATTTAGAAATCTTCGCCCAAACCCACAACCTAAAAATCGGCACCATCGCCGATTTAATCCACTACCGCACCCTGCACGAACGCACGGTCATCTGCACCAACAGCCGAGATGTAAAAACCCTCCACGGCGATTTCACCCTCAAAACCTACAAAGACACCGCCCGCAACGAATGCCACTTCGCCTTTGTAAAAGGCGAGATCCAACCCAGCTGCGAAACCCTAGTGCGCGTACATGTAGGCTCCACCCTGCGCGACGTACTGGGCATTCAACAGCCTGGCGCCAAAGGCCCAGCCTGGACTTGTCAATCCGCCCTGGCCCGCGTAGCCGAAGAAGGCGTAGGCGTAGTGGTGCTCATTTGCCACAACGAAACTACCGATGAAATCGAAGAAAGCATCGACTGGCTACTCACCGGCAAAGCCCGCAGGCCCAACGTGGAGCTGGCCTATAAACAAGTAGGCACCGGCTCGCAGATACTAAAAGACCTAGGCGTGTGTAAAATGCGCCTGCTAAGCGCCCCCTACAAATTCAACGGCATATCCGGGTTTAACCTTGAAGTGACCGGATATGTAGAACAGTAGGTTGGACTTTAGTCCGACATCGGGCGCAAGCCCGACCCTGACTTAGCCCAGTGGTGGGGCGGAAACCGCAGGTCGGGCTATGCCCGATGTTGGACTAAAGTCCAACCTACAAAGGCTGGGTGAATCCAACCCATTCCCAGGCCCGAACAAAATAATTAATCCTTTTGAACGAGAAAACCCCATGAACAAAATTGAAGGTGATTTTAAACAAAACCAAGGCCGCTACGCCCTCTTGGTAAGCCGTTGGAACAGCTTCGTAGTGGAGCACCTCAAAGAAGGCGCCATCGACACCCTACAACGCCACGGCATCCCCGACACCAACATCACCCTAATCTACGCCCCCGGCGCCTTCGAATTCCCCTTAACCGCCCAAAAACTCGCCCGCAGCGGCCAATACGACGCCATCATCGCCCTCGGCGCCGTCATACGCGGCGGCACCCCCCATTTTGAATATGTAGCCGGGGAATGCACCAAAGGCCTCGCCCAGGTTTCTTTGGATGCAGGTATTCCTATTAGCTTTGGCGTGTTAACCGTAGATTCCATCGAACAGGCCATTGAGCGCTCGGGCACTAAAGCGGGGAATAAAGGGGCTGAGGCGGCTAGTACGGCGTTGGAGATGGTTTCTTTGTTGGGGAAAATCTAGATTTGGGGAAATTTAAAAATGAG
>JBEGTZ010000152.1:0-3078 GCA_041179125.1 Pseudomonadota bacterium
TGTTCTACGCTGTGAATACAGCCGTTTTCGCGGTCGGCATCCAGGCTTGGCCAGCGGGTGCTTTGGCTGAAGGCGGTTTGGGTGGGGATGCCCGCAGGGCCCGCTTTGAAGAATTGAACTACCTCCGGGGTGGGGTTGCGTAAGATGTCCCACTGCTCCAGGGATTCGTTTAAATCCGTGCCGTAAACCGTGTGGCAGTCGGTGTGCAGCAGGCCGCCACGGGCTAATTCACCCAAAATGGCTGGAATGCCGCCTGCGCGGTGTACGTCTTCTATATGGTATTTGGGTGTGTTGGGGGCCACTTTGCACAGCTGCGGCACGCTGCGGCTTAGGCGGTCGATGTCTTTTAAATCAAAATCCACTTCGGCTTCTTTCGCCAGCGCCAAAATATGCAGGATGGTATTGGTGGAGCCGCCCATGGCGATGTCCAGCGTCATGGCGTTTTCAAAGGCTTTTTTGGTGCAGATGGCGCGGGGTAAAACTCGTAGGTCGTCGCCTTCGTAATAACGTTTGGCCAGGGCGACTATTTCGCGGCCTGCGCGCAGGAACAGTTCTTGGCGGTCGCTGTGGGTGGCCAGCACCGTGCCGTTGCCGGGCAGCGAAAGGCCCAGGGCTTCGGTGAGGCAGTTCATGGAGTTGGCGGTGAACATGCCGGAGCAGGAGCCGCAGGTGGGGCAGGCGCTGCGCTCGTAGGCGGCCACTTCTTCGTCGGTTGCGGTGTCACTTGCGGCGATGACCATCGCGTCGACTAAGTCGAGTTTGTGTTCAGAAAGCTTGGTTTTGCCCGCTTCCATCGGCCCGCCGGAGACAAAAATCACCGGGATATTCAGCCGCATGGCCGCCATTAACATGCCGGGGGTGATTTTGTCGCAGTTGGAGATACACACCATCGCGTCGGCGCAGTGGGCGTTCACCATGTATTCCACCGAATCGGCGATGATGTCGCGGCTGGGCAAGCTGTACAGCATTCCGTCGTGGCCCATAGCAATGCCGTCGTCTACCGCGATGGTGTTAAATTCCTTCGCCACACCACCCGCCGCTTCAATCTCCCGCGCTACCATCTGGCCTAGGTCTTTTAAATGTACGTGGCCGGGCACAAATTGGGTGAAGGAATTCACTACGGCAATAATGGGTTTTTGGAAATCGGCATCTTGCATACCGGTGGCACGCCAAAGCGCGCGGGCACCGGCCATATTGCGGCCAGCGGTGGAGGTTTTAGAGCGGTAAATGGGCATGGGGGCCTCGTGGGAATTGGGTTTAGGGAAGGGGCGCCAGCATAGCAAATAACCGAGCGCTCTCGGTACGAGAAGCCTTGTTCAACAGATTCGAATCTGAGGCCTTATGCCATTACAAACATGAACCCAGAAACCTTAGTTGAACCTAAAAACCTCAGTTGGATCACCCAAGTCTGCACAACCCCTTGACGCGCCTAGCAAAAGTTAAAAAATTCGAACAACCAATAAGGTTGCCCTTCATTTTTAACTTTCACTATCCACATCAATGGCTTGCACAGCTTTTGGGCGCTCAACTGAGGTTTCTAGATTGAACGCGTAGCAAGAGCGCCCAGGATGCCGAATTTGAGGGTGTTCGTAGTCGCGCTCAAGAGGTTTCTGGGTTGAGGTGTTTAGGGTTATTGCTCCACCAACTCCACACGGCGATTTTTCGCCCGCCCGGCTTCGCTGCCATTGATCTTGCTCCCATTTACCGGACACAAACCTTGGGGCTTTGCCCCAAACCCCATTCCTTGCCGCCGGAAGGGCTCGGGAGCTGATGGGATCAGCTCCTACCCCAGGCTAATTTTTAATGTAGGCCTGTCAAGGGCAAGTCGCTGCGCGATGGCTCCGCCACCCTTGACAGGCCTACATTAAAAAAGTCCTCGCAACATTGTGGCGTTAAATAGCCTAAAGATGAATGCAATCGCTGGCGGTTATAAAACACTTCAACGTAATCAAATATTTCCGACATGGCAATCGCACGCGTTGCAAATTTCTCCCCTAAAATTGCCTCCACTTTAAAGCTGTGATTCCAACTTTCCATCGCCGCGTTATCATAACAATCTCCTTTTTTGCTCATGCTGCAAATAATATCATGGTGCCGTAATTTTTCCTGGTATGCCTTCGCACAATATTGACTACCTCGATCAGAATGCAAAATTACACCGCCGACATTTCCATTATTTTTAATCGCCATATTCAATGCTTCTAACACAAGGCTTACATCCATTCGAGCCGCTGCATGCCACCCAACAACTTTTCGTGTAAATAAATCTAAAATCACTGCCAAATAGATCCAGCCCTCTTCCGTCCAAACATACGTGATATCGCTGACCCATTTTTCATTCGGCCTACTGGCAGAAAAGTCCTGTTTTAATAGATTATCGGCAACCGGCAGCGCGTGTGCCGAGTTGGTTGTAGCTTTGTATTTTCTTGCCGCTTTCGCGCGAAGTTCGTTTCGGCGCATAATTTTTGCGACCGTCTTACGGCTTATTTTTTCGCCTTGAGCGCGTAGTATTTTCGTGATACGAGGTGATCCATAACGACGTTTTTTTTCTTCAAAAGCATTTTTGACAATAGCAGTTAGCGATGCGTGGCGGGAGGAGCTTGGCGATGCACTTACGTGTTTCCATTCATAATATCCGCTGCGCGACACACCCAACAATTTGCATCTATGCGCTATTTGTTTTTGATCCGCATGTTGGTTAATTAAGGCGTATTTTACTTTTGCGGGTTGGCAAAATACGCCGCCGCCTTTTTTAAAAAAGCGATGTCTTCCTGGGCAATATTAAGCTCCCTTTTGAGCCTGGCGTTTTCAGCACGCATGAGGCTGATCTGTTCGTGTTCGGTTGTTCGAGCAACCTGGCTGTGGCGCCAGTTGTAAATCAACCCAGGCGTGATGCCAAGGTCCTTTGCTACCTGACTCACTCCATCCTTATCGGCCCGCTCGACTGCCTGCTGTTTGAATAATGTACTAAAGTGACGCTTGGATGTTGATTTTTTGTGTTCTTCTGACTTTTTCATGGTGACCCTCGTTTGATGGTTTGTACTTTAAACGAGTGTCCGGGGGATGGGGTACAGATCA
>JBEGTZ010000153.1:0-3458 GCA_041179125.1 Pseudomonadota bacterium
TGAACCTTGGCAGCAATATCGATCAAGTGAAAAATCGATTACAACGCTTTTTAGAATTAATTTTTTCACACTCATATAAAAATCCCACTTTTGATGAGTTTGCAATGTTCATGGCATTCAATAGCTCAGTCAGATCTGGTGATTTATCTCGTCAAGTTGGAGCAGTTATCAGCAGGGGAACACAGATCATTGCAACTGGTGCAAATGACGCACCTAAATTTGGAGGGGGACAATATTGGGCTGAGGTTGACGAATCAACTGGAAAAATAGAAGACCATCCGGACGGGAAAGACTACACACGAGGAGGCGATTCTAACAAGCAAGCACAAGCCGAAATCATCCAAGAAATCGTAAAAGATCTCCTTGACAAGAGCCTAGTTAACGGAGACAGCGAAATAGAGCTTCACAAAGCACTAAGGGAAAGCAGAATTTCAGATTTGACAGAGTTCGGGCGTGTAGTACATGCAGAAATGGATGCGTTGCTTTCGTGTAGTCGGGCTGGCATTCCAACAACCGGCTCAACTCTCTACTGCACGACATTTCCTTGCCACAACTGCGCGAAGCATATTATAGCCAGCGGTGTTAAGCGCGTAGTTTATGTTGAGCCTTATCCTAAGAGTCGCGCACTGGAGTTTCACTCCGAATCAATTCAATTGCATACCGAGCTGGACGGACCATCAAGTAGAAGCAATGAATTAGTTATTTTTGAGCCGTTCATAGGTGTTGGCCCTAGACGCTTCTTAGACTTGTTTTCGATGAGTCTCGGCAACGGATCTAAATTACGAAGAAAGGACAAAAGCGGTAATACTTTAGAGTGGGATAAATTATCTGCTCCTATCAGAACACCTTTGATTCCTAAATCTTACATAGAAATCGAAAAGGCTGCTGCCGACATTTGGAATGAGCTTTCATCAGGTGCACCACCTTTTTGATTTAAGGGCACCTCCGAAATCCCCACTTTTCTGAGCCACCCCATGTCTAATTTTTTATTTGTTGAAAACTGAAAAATAAAAAGCCGTGTAGGGCGGGTTATGCCTGCGGCGTAACCCGCAGCCAAGCACAAACCCAATAAAAACCGCACAAAAAAACTCCATGCATTTACAAAAATTATCCTGAACGATAACACCGTCAGCGCGGGTTATTAACCCGCCCTACATGGCTCAGGTTATTCTTTACTGCACCAAAACCTAACCCAACTTTTCCCTTTGCATAGTCTTCACATCAATCAACCGCTGCTCAATACGCGCGCGGCTTTGGAAGTCGTTGCCGATTAATTTCAGTGCATTGCGCAACTGAATTTCAGCCTTGTCGTAAATGCCGTGCAAAATAAAATACTCGGCCCGCGCTTTATGCACTTCTAATATGTGGCCTGCCAGGCCGTGAATTTCTGCCAATAAATACCAGCTGTAGGCATTTTTGGGTTTTATTTTTACGTATTCCACTAACAGGGCTTCGCACTCCTTATAACGGGAATTTTCCATCAACAATTCGGCCAGGCGGGTGGTAAAAAGATGGTTGTTGGGTTGGGTTTTTAATGCTTGCTGCAAAATATCAATGCCTTGTGCCGCTTGGTTATTTTTAACGGCGATATCCGCTTGTGCTACAACCAGCGGCTGTAGTGCGGGGTAATCTTTTTGCAATTCAATTAATACATTTTTGGCTTTATCTATTTGGCCAGTTTGAATTAATGCCAGCAACAAACCATAGCGTGCGGTTAAAGACGAAAGCGTGGTGCCTTTTAATTCTTCACTAAAACGCTTCAGCGCAAATTGTGGGCTTTCTTCGTTTTCTAAAATCGCTCGCGCTTTAGCAATTTGAAAATCCACATCCGGTGATGGGGGACGTTTGGGGTAGCGGTCGGCGCGGCTGTGGGAGTCGGCAATGCGGTTTTCGGTGAGTGGGTGTGTTAATAAAAATTCAGGCACCCGTGTGCGGTAGCGCGAATTACTTTGCATCACCTCAAACATATCCGGCATGGCATCGGCGGGATAACCGGCTAAAAAAAGTGTTTCCATTCCAATGCGGTCCGCTTCTTGTTCCATATCGCGGCTAAAGCGTAAACGTGCATCTAATGCGCCCGCCTGTGCCGCTGTGATGGCGGCGATACCGGCATCTGGCCCGGCTGTAGCGCCTAAAATAATGCCGCCAATCATGCCGACTAAACTGGCCATATTAACTTTGGCTTGTTTTTGTTGTATTCGAATAAAATGGCGCTGGCTTAAATGCGCTAATTCATGGGATAAAATGGAAGCCAATTGAGATTCACTTTGGGCGATTAAAAATATACCCGTATTAACCCCCACAATGCCGCCGGGGGCTGCAAATGCGTTTAGGTTTTTATCGGCAATTACCAATAATTCCAAACGTTTATCTTTTAAGGCGCTGGAAGTAACGAGTTTTTGTAGCAGGGCTTCTAAATAAACTTCGTAAAAAGGGTCTTTGGAAATCGGTAAATTAGAGCGGTAAATACGCAGTACTTTTTGCCCTAATTCATATTCTTCACTGGGGGACATCATGCCGCCACCGGCATCGCCAAGGTCTGGCAACTGGAGTTCTTCCGCTTGGCCTGGCCGCGCAAGCAGCAGGCAACCCAGCGCAACGGCCACTCGGGCAAACGCCATACAAACGTGCAGGGTGGTGTTAATGCAGGATAATTGAGGTATCACAAGTATTTTTCGCTCTGTATTTTTGCCGATAAATGAAAGATAGTCCGCTAGTTTAGAAGTTTTATCCTTCGCTTAATAGCGCTGTACCCTCAGTGCCAGCCCATTAACGCTTCCATTGAGTGCGATATGCCATTTAGTTCCCACCCCACCCCAGATCTCATCATCAATGCGTGCGGCTTGGCCTGCCCTATGCCTCTTCTTAAAGCCAAACAAGGGTTGCATCAATTAAAAACTGGGCAATATTTGTTGGTGTGGGCCACTGACCGAGGGTCGGTACGGGATTTTCATGCGTATGCCACACTGAGCGAGCATGAGTTAGTGGCTTTTTATCAAGGGGAGGATCAATTTGGCTATTTGCTATGCAAAGGGTTAAGGGCGCCTCCGGAAATTCAATTTTCGTGATGATCGCGAGGCATTTTCGCACGGACGACTGCATGGATGCAGAAGGTAGAGCGACGCAGGATGCCCAAGCCGAGGGAGAGAGTTTATGCGGTATAAATGACCGACTGAGTACGAAAATAACGAAGCGAGCGCGCGAAAAGTGGATTTTCTGAGGTGCCCTTAAATCTGAAAGCCTCAGCAAAATCACCTGATGCCGGTTAAAAATTTGAAGGTTGCCTGCTTTATTTCTGTGCCATCCATACCAATGGCTTACACTGCTTTTGAGCGCTCATTAGGTTAAAACATGAAAATTATTATCAGCCAATGGGTAAACCGTTATTTGGCCCACGAAGAAGCCCTTGTGGTACTGGTGATCAGCGCCCTGGCGGTGGCTGCACTTTTATTGTTGAG
>JBEGTZ010000154.1:0-4054 GCA_041179125.1 Pseudomonadota bacterium
TGGCCTTTGGGTAGAATAAAAAACTTATCGCCACCGTCCGCTAAAAAGTTGTTTACCGTGATTCGGTACAGGCCTGTGGGCAATACAGGCTGGCCTGCAATTGATATTGAGGCGGCGTCTACTTTTTCACACACTGGGTTTGTGGGTGTCCAGCGATAGCTGAAACCTGCGGACACTTGCAGGATGCGGTTAAACGATTGGCCTGTGTCGCCCGTTGGGTAGTTAAAGCTTGCGGGTGCGGTGGCGGCGCTACAGCCGGTGAATTGTTGCTCCAGCATGATGCGCAGTTGCTCGCCAGTTAAGGTGAGGGTAACAAGGGTGTTGCCGAAGGGCTGCACGGTAAAGGTTTCGCCATAGGTGACTTTACCGTCGCCTTCGCCCACGCTTGAGCTGGCAAAACTAAAGCCTGGCGAGCGGATGCCGCCTGGGTTCATAAACGCTGCTTGAGCGCCGCCTAAGGCTGGGTCTTGTGTGGCGGCCAATTGTGCGTCGGCGATGACATCACCTAAGGCTATTTCACCGGCCCCATTTGTCGCGTTTTGGCTCATGCTAGCGGTGATTTCTCCAATCACACGGTTGGCGATAGGTAAGGAAAGTGCTTTGTAGTTGGCCACTAAAGTTTGCAGGCTGGTGTTGGCTGAAATATCAGTGCGCGTGCGGTCTACCAGGATATTTTGCGCATTGATGGATACCACTTCGCCGCTGGCATCCAGCAGCAGGTTGATGTCGCTTAACACACGGCCTTGAGCATTGGCGCTGGTGACAGGAATGTTGCGGCCAGCACTGTTAGGTAAAACGCAGTTATAGGCTTGGTGGGTGTGGCCGGTAATTACCATATCCACGGCGTTATCCAAAGCGCCTACGATGGGCGGAATAGGCGTGCCCGCTAAGCCACCGCTACAGCTATTAATGGTGTCAGCCGCTTGAGTTACGGGCACCGTGCCACCTTGATGCAGTAACACCACAATGGCGTTTACGCCACGGGCGCGCAATTTGGGCACCAGGGCGTTAACGGTGGCGGCTTCATCTTTGAATGAAAGGCCTGCAACACCACTGGGCGTTACGATGCTGGGGGTGTCTTTTAAGGTCATGCCGATCAGCGCAACCCGCACATTGCCCCATTGTTTGATGGCGTAGGGGGCGAAGATGGTTTTGCCGGTGGCGGTGTCTTCAACGTTCGCGGCCAAGAATTTAAACTTCGCGCCTTCAAAAGGCACCGGTGTGCCTACAAGGGCACCTTTACAGGTGTTTGGGTCGGTAGGGTGACAGCCGCCGTTTTGCATACGCAACAACTCAGCCTTGCCTTCGTCAAATTCGTGGTTGCCCACTGCGTTGAAATCTAAGCCTAAACGGTTCATCGCTTCGATGGAGGGTTCATCGTGGAAGAATGCTGAAACCAAAGGTGATGCGCCGATTAAATCGCCAGCGGAAACCACCAAGCTGCGTGGGTTTTGCGCTTTTAAATGGGCAACATGCGCGGCCATCCAATCCACACCGCCCACCGCTTTGGTGACGTTGGCGTTTGATGCGTTAACGCGCAGTGCGCCTGGGGACTCTAACTGACCGTGAAAATCGTTAAAAGCAATTAGCTTAACCCAGGTGCCGGTAGGTTCTACGGCGGCGTGACTGAGAGGTGCTGACGCTAAACCTGCGGCCATCAATATAGAAGCAGCCACACCGGAGCGCTTTGCGGCCAGTGCGGCCCGGCGGCGACGCGCCAGTGTCAACAGCCATAAACCTAAGCTTGCACCCAATAGGCTGGCACTGGGAGGCAAGGGCACATCGGTCAAGCGAAACGCGCCAACACTGGCGTTAATGGGCTCACCACCGGCTGTAGCGCTGGTGTGTAAGCGGCCAGTTAGGGTGTAAAGGCCCGGTTGCAGCAACCAAACGCCTTGGCTAAAGCTTGGGTTAGCTAAAGCGGCGTCAAAATCCACACCGACATATTGGCCGTTATCCTGAGCGCTGCTGGTGGTAAGCGCGTTGCCATTTAAATCCAACCAGTAGCGATCCCCACTAAGGCCGGCATCTACCACGGTTAAATATTGAGGTTTGCTCGTTGCAATCAAATACTGTAGCGCGGAACCATCACCGCTTAAGCCTGCATCCATATCCGCCACAGCATCAATCCACCAAGTGCTGCCATCTAAGGCGATGGTTGCGTCCACATCAAACATATTCCACTGGCCATCCGCATCGGCAACCAGGGTTGTAGCAAAAGCACTGGTGCTAGCAAGGCTTAATACCCACGCCCCCAAACACGGCTTTAAAAAATCAGCGAACTTAACCATATACCACCTCTTAAGTTATTGAGCTGTAAAAATGAGCGTGTATTGAAGCGCAGGAACATGACAAGGCGTTTAAGGTTTTTTGGCATATTTTGGATGGTTTTGTTGCCAGTGTGACAGGTGGGGTGGGGCGGTGGTTTTTATTAAAAATCCACCAGAAATAAAGTGAGCTTAACGTGTAAAAAAGCAGGTGGTTTTGAGCAACAGCTCGAACAGCCCCGCAAAACGCCTATTAACTTTCCGCCCAAAAACCAACTAACCGCAGGAGCATGAAGCCCCGCAAAGATTTTTTATACAAACGCTGTATATTCACTCGTTTTTACAGCCAATAAACAATCACAGGCGGAATCATTATGACTATTACATCAACCCTACTGACACGCTGGAGTACTCCGGTGGTGTTGTCACTGTTACTCGGGGCCTGCACCGCCACGGGGGATTCCAGTTCTTCTTCCAGCTCTTCTTCGTCTTCATCCAGTTCATCCTCATCATCTAGCACCTCCAGTTCATCCAGCTCTAGCAGTGGCGGCTTGTCCAACAGCTCCAGCTCTTCTAGCAGCTCTTCCTCTTCAAGCTCCTCCAGCTCCTCTTCCTCCAGCAGCGGCGGCAAATTGCCTTTGGTAGTGGCGATTAATGCGGGCGGTGCAGCCAGCGCCACGTATGACGGGGTTGTGTACCAGGCGGATCAATATTCCACCGGCGGAGCAGCTCATGAAGTCAGCGATGCGATTTCCGGTGTGTCTGAAGATGCGCTGTTCCAATCTGAGCGTTACGGCACGTCTTACAGCTATAAAGTACCGGTAAGTACCGGCACCTACACCGTTAAACTGCACATGGCGGAGCTTTACTGGCAGGCCAACGGCGAGCGCACATTTAATGTGTCCATTGAAGGCCAAGTGAAGCTTTCCAACCTTGATTTATATAGCCTGGCGGGCCGCTTTGGTGCCTATAACTACACGGTAGAAAACGTGCGTGTCACCGACGGCGCACTGGATATCGCCTTGGAAGCCAGCCAAGACGCAGGCACCTTGAGCGGTTTTGCGCTGTTCTCTGCCGATGGCAAGCTGGACACCAGCGTGCCACCACCGCCACCTGCGGGCACCTGTAAAGCGTATGTGGGCATCACCTACGACGACGGCCCGGCCAATACCACAGCCTTTGTTAACGCGCTCAAGTCGGCTAATTTGGTGCCGGTAACATTTTTTGTGAACGGCAGTAATATCGGCAGCAACACCGGCGCCATCAAACAAATGTTGACGGTGGGTGAAGTGCAAAGCCACGGCTATAACCATGTGGATATGGGCAGCTACAGCGCCGCGCAGGTTAAGTCCCAGTTGGAGCAAAACAACCAGGCGATTGTAAATGCCGGTGCGCCCAAGCCCACTATTTTCCGCCCACCTTATGGCACCTTAAACGCCACCATCCGCCAAGCCGCCACGGCCTTGGGTATGATTTCAATCACCTGGGATAACGATTCCAAAGACTGGAACGGTGCAGGTACCGCAGCCATTGTGAGCGCCAACGACCAGCTGCAAAACGGCCAGGTTATTTTGATGCACGAAAACCAAACCAACTCATTGGCTGCTATCCCACAAATTGCTGCCAAATTAAAAGCTAAGGGTTTTTGCCCCGGCAAGATTGACCCTAAAACGGGTAGGGCGGTTGCGCCTTAGGTTGTTTTAACCCTATAAAAAAACCCGCAAACATTTGTTTGCGGGTTTTTTTGCTTTGGCTTTATCGGTTTGTCCGCAACAGAAATAAGTTTT
>JBEGTZ010000155.1:0-18180 GCA_041179125.1 Pseudomonadota bacterium
CGTATGCCACACCCAGATGATTCGCCCCCTGCGCGCCGAAGTTGAGCGCTACGGCCACTACTCCGTGGCCGTGAATCCGTCTACGACCACCCGTTTTTGTGGGGTTCCAAACGCACCGGCCCCGACTTGGCGCGCGTAGGCAAACGCTACAGCGATGAGTGGCACAAAGCGCATCTGTTTAACCCGCGCAACGTAGTGCCCACATCCAACATGCCCGCCTTCCCCTGGTTATACGACAACATCCTCGACGGCGAGCACACCGCCGCCAAAATGCGCGCACTGCGCACTGTGGGTGTACCGTACACCGATGAAGACATAGCCGGTGCTGAAAAAGCCGTAAAAGGCGTCTCTGAAATGGATGCCCTCGTCGCCTATTTGCAGCAACTCGGCACGCTTTTAACACAAAAACGCTAACCCGCGCTGACCAACAGGTGAGGCAAAGATGGCACTAGACATAAATTTTTTACGCAGTCTGTCACCCGTTTTTGTGATGATTGCATTCGCAGGCGTGTGCTGGTGGGCCTACTCACCCTCGCGCCGTAAACAATTTGATGAGGCGGCTAATTTGCCATTTGCAGATGAATCGCAGGACACAGGAGCTACCCCTCCTGTAACAAAACACGCAGAGAAGGGCGGAATATGACTACATTCTGGAGTCTTTGGATCATCGTTTTAACATCGGCCTGTATCATTCTGGTCACTTGGGTTTTGCTGTCCAACCGCAAAGCGGCTGTACACCCAGGGCTTGATCCAGACGATAAAACCACCGGCCACGTCTACGACGGCATCGTGGAATACAACAACCCACTGCCACGCTGGTGGTTTGTGATGTTTATTATTTCTATTATTTTTGCCGCCGGTTATTTGGTGCTGTACCCAGGCATGGGCAGCTGGAAAGGCACTCTCGGCTGGACATCGGTCAACGAATTACACGCCGACCAAGAAGCAGGTAAAACCGCCTACGCCAGCAGCTACGATCGCTACAAAACCATGAGCATTCCAGAATTGGCCAAAAATGAAGAAGCGATGCAAATGGGCTTTCGCTTGTTCGCCAACAACTGCTCCGTGTGCCACGGCGCTGACGGCGGCGGCAACTACGGCTTCCCCAACTTAACCGATGCAGACTGGTTACACGGCGGCAGTGCCGAGAAAATTCTTGAAACCATCACCAAAGGCCGCATAGCCGCCATGCCTGCATGGGGTTCCGCCTTAGGTGAAGAAAAAGTCATTCAAGTGGCCGAATATGTGCTCAAACTATCCGGCAACGAGTTTGAAGCGGCGCAGGCCGAACAAGGCGCTAAGGTATTTGCCGACAATTGCGTGGTATGCCACGGAGCAGATGGCAAAGGACAACACGCCACTGGCGCACCTAACTTAACGGACAAAACCTGGTTATTCGAAGGCAGCCGTGAAAACATTCGCCAAACCATTCGCTCGGGCCGCAACAACCAAATGCCCGCACAGGCCAATCAACTACTACCTGAAAAAATCCACCTGCTAGCAGCCTACGTATACAGTTTGTCGCAAACCACCGCGAAATAAAGCATCTGCGGGCTACTTCGGTAGCCCTTCTTCTTGCTAAATAGGTTAATTCCGTGAGCGAAAAACCAGAGGGCGAAAAACCAGAAATTCGCTACGTTAATCTCTACGAACCCGAAGCGAAAATTTATACCCGTAAAATCACCGGTTTTTACCAGCGTTTGCGCCGTTATACCGGCATTCCCCTCATCGCCCTGTTTGTCCTGCTGCCCTGGATTTCAATCAATGGACAGCCCGCCGTATGGCTGGACATGGCCCATCAAAAATTCCATTTTTTACACATCACCTTTTGGCCACAAGATTTAATGCTGCTGGCCTGGTTGTTTATTATCGCCGCCTACGCCCTATTTACCGTAAGCACCGTATTTGGCCGCGTCTGGTGCGGCTTCACCTGCCCGCAAACCGTCTGGACACTTATTTATATCGTCATTGAAGACTTCTGCGAAGGCGACCGCAACAAACGCATCAAACTCGATAAACAAACCTGGAACGCGGAAAAACTCATCCGCAAAAGCGCCAAACATTTTTTATGGTTTTTAGTAGCGCTTATTACCGGGTTAACTTTTGTAGGCTACTTTGTCCCCGCACCAGAACTCGTAAGCGGCCTTATTCCACACCTAAACCCCAAGGGTGAATGGGAATTTGGCTTAAGCGGTTGGGCACTGTTTTTTGTTTTACTCTGCACCGGCATGACTTATCTAAATGCGGGCTGGATGCGGGAACAAGTATGTAAATACATGTGCCCTTATTCACGTTTTCAAGCCGCCATGTACGATAAAGACACCATTTACGTGCAATACGATGCCGCACGCGGCGAGCAACGCGGCCCACGCAAACCCAATGAAGAATACAAAAGCAAAGGCCTGGGTGATTGCACCGACTGCTCTTGGTGTGTACAGGTGTGCCCGGTCAATATTGATATTCGCAACGGCACCCAATGGGAATGTATTAATTGCGGCCTCTGTGTAGACGCCTGCGATTCCGTAATGGATAAAATGGGCTACGCGCGCGGCCTGGTTCGCTTCACCTCCGAAACCCAACTCACCACCGGCAAAGCGCATATTATTAGGCCTAAAACCATTGGTTATGCCCTGGCGATGTTAATTATGGTGGGCGCTTTTATGTATCGGCTTTCCGTTCGAGAACCTTTAAGTGTCGATGTAGTACGCGATCGCTCCGCCCATTTATTTCGTTTAGATGGTGATGATGTTCAAAACGTATACACCGTAAAAATTAATAATATGGATCAAAAAGACCATACCTTTACCGTAGAAGTAAAAGGTGCATTTCCTTTTCGCATTTTAAATCAACGCTCTGTGCAGGTTAAATCAGGCGAAGTGTATTCACTGCCCGTGCGTATTGCTGTAGATAAAAAAACCCTAAAAGGTGAAGAAAACCCCATTACCCTTTCCGCCACCAGTACAGATGACGGCCTTACCGCAGCAGAAGAATCCACCTTTATGGGGCCGTCACATGAATGATGATGCACTGCACGAGCCGTTAATCAACAGAAGCTCAGACAGCAAAAAAAGCCCTTGGCGCGAACCCTGGTTTTGGTTTGTACTCGGGCCATTATTACTCACCATTGCCACCTCATCGGTATTTGTTTATATCGCCGTCAGTGGCGCAGACCAACGCGTAGTGGACGATTATTACAGTGCGGGCAAAGCCATAAATCATCGCTTTGAAGCGGATAAATTGGCCATTGCGCTGGGCGTAGGCGCGGTGGTGCGCGTAGATAAAATTACACAGGAAGTGTTTGTTGAATTGAGCGGCCTACCTAATTACCCCGGCGAATTAATTTTATATTTCTCCCATCCGGTTAAATCCAGCGAAGATACAACCCTGCCGCTCAAACAAATCAATACCAACCGCTACCGCGCCGATTTATCCAAAATAATCAATGGCCGCTGGTATTTACAACTCTCCCCCCAGGAAGCCATAACGGAAAAAAAATGGCGTTTAGTGGGTGAGCTGGATCTTAATAAACACGAAACCATAACGCTAACCCCCGAGATTCAATAATCCTTGCGTTACTCGCCTTGTTATCACTGCGGTTTGGAATCACACCCAGATTTTACAGCACCTATAAATAATCAATTAGAACATTTTTGTTGTATCGGCTGCCAAGCCGTAGCGCAAACCATAGCTGGTGCTGGGTTAAATGATTTTTATCAGTATCGCACGGGAATAAATCAAAAAGCTAAAACCTCTAAAATGAACTTCAGCGCCTTTGACGATCCTGAAGTTCAAAAAGAATTCGTCATCTACACAAACGAATACCCACAAGCCAATTTGATTATTTCAGGTATCAGTTGCGCCGCTTGTGTGTGGTTATTGGAAAAACATATTAAACACTTGCCCGGTGTATTGCGCTTTGGCGTTAATTCATTAAACCATCGCGCATTTGTGCTTTTTGATCCCAGCCGTATTCAACTGAGCAGTATTTTTGCCGCATTTAATGCCATAGGCTACAACGCAGAACCACAACAGGCACAAACACAATTTAACCAGTGGCAAAAACAACAACGCAGCGCGCTCATTCGCCTGGGCGTTGCCGGTATCAGCATGATGCAAGCGGGCATGGTGGCCGTAGGTTTATACGCAGGTGCGCTACAAGGCCTTGATGCCCACTGGCAATTAATTTTGCGCTGGATCACCTGTATTTTTGCCATCCCGGTTATTTTTTACTCCTCGCTACCCTTTTATATTGGTGCCTGGCGCGCATTAAAATTAAAAAAACTCAGCATGGATGTTTCGGTGAGCCTTGCATTATTACTGGCATTTTTTGCCAGCTTTTACGCATCATGGACACAAACTGGCGAAGTGTATTTTGAATCCATTGCGATGTTTGCTTTTATATTATTAGCGGGGCGATATATTGAACAGCGCGCCCGTTACCGCAACTTTCAGCAATGCACCACAGGTGCTCAACAAAGCGCCACGGGTGTTCAGCAAAACGCCACAGGCATTCAGCAAACCGCCGCAAGCACACAGCAATTACCCCTCGCCGCACTACGTGTTAATCCTCAGCTCAACCAAGAAGAATTAATTCCTGTATCACGCTTAACAATTGGCGAGCACATAAAAATTCCCGCAGGGGAATTATTTGCTTGCGATGGCATTGTGGTATCCGGTGAAAGCTACGCCATTGAAGCTTTAATCAGCGGCGAGCCTCAGCCGCAAATAAAAAAAATAGGCAGCACCGTACTCGCTGGCAGCATCAACGGCGACGCCGCACTCACCATTCAAGTCACCGCCACAGGCCCCAATACTCAGCTCGCTAAAATTGAACAATTAATGGATCAGGCAACAATGGACCGCCCTAAATATTTATCCTTTAATGACCGAATTAGCAGTTATTTTATTGGGGTGGTATTAATTGTTGCGTCGGGCAGTTATATCGCCTGGCATTTTATCGAGCCATCCAAAGCGCTCTGGATTACGCTATCCGTATTAGTGGTAACTTGCCCCTGCGCCCTCGCCATTGCCATGCCCGCCGCCTGGATTTGCGCGTTAAACCATTTGCGGCAAAAAGGCATATTAATTAAATCCAGCCTTTTTTTCGAACGCCTAACCCAAATAAAATGTATTTTATTTGATAAAACCGGCACGCTCACCGATGGTCAATTAAGCCTTACACAAATCACCCTGTTTGAGGGCGGGCGCGATCACGCATTAAGTATTATCGCAAGCTTAGAAGCCGCAAGCAGCCACCCCATCGCCAGCGCTTTTGCTCATTTTTCCAACGCAGGTTTGGTGCTGGAAAACAAAGTAATACCCAACCAAGGCGTAGAAGGCGTAATAAATTCCGTACCCTATAAATTTGGCCGCGCCGAATATGCCGTCCCCATCAATACCCCAGCTTATCCAGGCCTTGGGCAATGGTTATTATTAAGTGCAAATTTAAAACCGATGGCCTGGGTAAAATTAGACGATCAAATTAGACCGCAGGCAAAATACTGTATCGAAGAACTCAAAAAACGGAACATCCACTGCGAAATTTTATCCGGTGATCGCACCGAAAATGTCGCACATTTAGCACAAGAATTAGGTATCAAAACCTGGCGCGCAGGTGCCACACCGGAAGATAAATTAACGCATTTACGCACACGCCAACAGCAACATCAGTGCGTCATGATGATTGGCGACGGCATCAACGATGTGCCGGTACTTGCCGGTGCCGATGTATCCCTGGCAATGGGCCGCGCCACCACCCTCACCCAAACCCAAGCACAAGCGGTATTAATTCAAAGCGATTTAACACTCATCCATTATTTGCTAAGCTACGCCACCCGCATGCAGCGCATTATTAAACAAAATTTCTATTGGGGATTAATCTACAACCTAATAGCAATCCCAGCAGCAGTCATGGGCTGGGTACCCCCTTGGCTGGCTGCGGTGGGCATGTCTACCAGCTCGTTAATTGTTATTTTTAATTCGTTGCGTTTGACATAAAAAATTATGTTTCTCAATTCTCCACACTAAAAGCAGGAGTGAAAATGAACTTCAAATTGATCAGCCTATTATTTTTAATGCTAGCAATTTTTTTACGCATACCAACAAGCCACGCAGCAGACCCAATCCCATTTGGCGCACTCCAAGAAACACAATTAGTTGCCATCTCTCCCAGCGGAAAAACCATCGCTTTTCGCAAAGTTAATGAGAATACCGACCAAATAGCGGTGATGTCACTCACCGAGCGCAAAGTGTTATTCGCAGTTGACATTAAAGAGTTAAACCCGTTTAGCCTTCGGTTTATCAGTGAGGATTTAGTTTATTTGCGCGCATCCTCTAACGAAGTGTTAAGAGATTATTCATCCGAGCGCTTTGAGCTATCCACAGGTTATGTTTTGGATATTCCAAGCCGGAAAGTTCGGCAATTATTAAAACCGGGCGACAATATATATGCAGCTCAAAGTGGTCTCGGGCGAATTATCAGCCTCTCACCCGACAAAAAATATGCCTATATGCCAGCATTTGTGGGTGAACCACCCGTATCACCCACGTATAATTTATTAAAAATAGATATCACCAAAAATAATGCACGAGATACCGTCCACAAAGGAAAAACCTCTACTCGCGACTATTTTCTCGATGAAAAAGGAGAGATTCTTGCTATGGAAGAATACGGTGCCAAACGCGACCAACACAAAATTCTGGCCAATAAAAATGGTAAATTTGAAGTTATTTATGCCGAAAAAACCGACATAGTAACAAAGCATATCGCAGGGCTTACCGAAGATCATAAATCCTTAGTGATGGTAATGACCAATGAAAAAACAAAACGTGACGCGTATTACCATCTCGCCTTAAACGATGGCGCCATTACAGGGCCGGTATTTAGCGCGAATGATGCGGACATAGGCGGCGTAATTACTGACATTAACCGCACAGTAAAAGGCATCATATATGACGGTTTTTACCCAAAATATGAATTTTTTGACCGCGCTCTAAACAAACGATTTGCCGACATAGTGGCCAAATTCCCAGAGCAATCCGTATACCTGCAAGACTATTCCGACAATTTTAAACATTTTATTATTTATGTTGAAGGCCCGAATTTCGCAGGGGATTATTTTCTTATCGAAGAAGGCAAAGAGCCTGTATTTTTAGTCTCCGCACGCCCCAAAATTCCCAGCGAAGCCATTAATCCCATAGGGAAAACCACGCTATTAGCTCGTGATGGATTTAAGATTCCTACGCTTTTAACTATTCCCAGCGCCTCGGTTAAGAACATGAAAAACCTTCCCGCCATTTTATTGCCCCACGGCGGCCCGGAATCACATGACGTGATTGGTTTTGATTGGCTGGCACAAGCATTTGCCAGCCAGGGTTATTTAGTAATACAACCACAATTTCGCGGTTCCAGCGGTTTTGGTTTGCCACATATTTTGGCGGGCAGGGGCCAATGGGGGAAAATAATGCAGAATGATTTAACCGACTCATTAGCGGCGCTGGTAAAAAAAGGCCATGTAGACCCCAAGCGCGTATGCATCGTAGGCGCAAGTTATGGCGGCTACGCGGCATTGGCGGGGGCGGCGTTTACTCCGGATTTATACCGTTGCGCGGTATCTATTAATGGCGTTTCCGATTTAAAACAAATGCTGCGCATCGACCGATTTAAATACGGCAAAGATAGCGCCACCGTTGCCTACTGGGAGCAACAACTTGGCGGCCAAGGTGAAATAAGCAATAGCGAACTTGAAGCTATTTCACCTAAAAATTCCGCTGCGACAGTTAAAGCACCGGTTTTACTGCTAGCCTCAAATAAGGATGTTATTGTGGACCCAGGCCAATCAAGCGACATGAAAAAAGCGCTTAAAAGTGCCGATAAAACGGTAGAATTTGTCGAACTTGAAGGCGATGACCACCATTTATCAAAATTCGCCACGCGCAAAAAAGCACTGGACGCCACGCTGACTTTTGTAAAAAAACACATTCAATAAATTAGATCTAAAAACTTCCGCTAAATTCGCAGTGAGCGCGGCCAAAACATTTTATATTCTAGTGTTCGGCGTTCACACTAGAGTTCAGCTGAGGTTTCTAGGTTAAATATTTCCACTCCCTTACGCACTGGCATTTTTTATCCAAACCAGCCAATTTTTTTTGTTTTTAAAATCAGGCACACACTTATGGTAGACGTAGGGCGTTTTAATCGCTTAACAATTAAAAAACAGGTGGATTTTGGGGTTTACCTGGATGATGGCGAGATGGGTTCGATTTTATTGCCGCGCCGTTATGTGCCTGCTAATGCACACATTGGTGACGAAATTAATGTATTTATTTATTTCGATTCCGAAGACTGCCTCATTGCCACGACAGAACAGCCCAAAATACTCTGTGGCCACAGTGCATTACTGACAGTAAAGGATGTCAATAAAGTAGGGGCGTTTATGGATTGGGGTTTAATGAAGGATTTATTAGTGCCCTATTCTGAACAACATAAACCCTTTGAGGTGGGGCAAAAATATGTAGTAACGGCCTACACCGACGCCCACAGCGGGCGCCTGCTCGCTTCTTCCAAACTACACCACCACCTAAAAGAAACAGCTCACCACTTCAAACCTTTGGCGCCCTGTGAGTTGTTGGTTTTTGGCAAAACGGATATGGGTTATAAAGTGGTAGTTGATGAACGTTATTTGGGTTTGGTATTTCGCGATGAGGCGTTCAAACCTTTGCGTTATGGCCAACGCTTAAATGGTTTTATTAAATCCGCCCGTGCTGATAGCAAAATAGATGTGTTATTACAATTGCCCGCAGGGGTTGGGCGGGATGAGTTGTGTGAAAAAATTATGGCTTATATTACTGCGCACAACGGCGTTTCAACCATCACCGACAGAACGCCACCGGATGATATTTACCGATTGTTTAACGTCAGCAAATCGAATTATAAAAAAGCGCTGGGTAATTTGTTAAAGCAGGGAAAAATAGTGTTGGCCCCAAATGAAATTCATTTGAAAAAATAGTTTTTCCAGCCATAAAAGCTTACTAAGACAAAAACGAAGGCGAGAAAGTAAAGCGCTATTTAATGCGCAGCAACCGCCTCAGGAGGGAATGAACAATAGAATGTGCTGCCTTTGCCGGGCATGGAGTTGATGCGCAGCTGGGCGTCGTGGCGCAATAGGATGTGTTTGACGATGGCAAGGCCCAGGCCTGTGCCGCCGGTGAGGACAGAGCGGCTGGGGTCTACTCGGTAGAAGCGCTCGGTAAGGCGCGGGATGTGTTTGGGGTCAATCCCTACGCCGTTATCTTTAACCGCCACTTCCAGCCCCTGCATGGATTCAGTAACCGTTACCATTATTTTGCCGCCGTTGGGTGAGTAGTTAACGGCGTTGACGACCAGGTTCGTGAATGCGCTGCGCAGCTCATCGCCATTGCCCAGTAGGCAGGTATCTAAATCGCCCTGTAGGACAAAGTCATGCCCATGTTCCGCGCCGAGTGCGCGGGCGTCGTCTATCACGCAGGCGAGCAGCTGCCCCAGCTCCACGGGTTTGCGCTGGGGTTCGCGCTCTTGGGTTTCAAGTTTCGACAGGGTGATGAGGTCTTGAATTAACCCATTCATGCGCGTGGTTTGCTGGGTCATTTGGCCAAAGGCTTGTTGCCAGGCCTTGGGCATTTGTTCACTGTCGCTCAGGGTTTCTAGGTAGCCTTTAATAACGGTTAGCGGCGTGCGCAATTCGTGGGATAGGTTGGCAACGAAGTCTTTGCGCATCTGTTCCAGCTTATATACGCGGGTGATGTCGCGTGCGACGACTAGGCGTTCGCCTTGACCAAAGGGGTGGACTTGCACTTGTAACTGCTGATCTTCTTTGCGCGATGAGCTGAGTTCTAGCGGTTGCAGATAATCTTTGCGGTCGAAATAATGTACGAATTTGGGCGCGCGGATGATGTTGGTGAGCTTATGGCCTTGGTCAACTTCTTTAAAGCCGAATAGGTGCCCTGCGGCTTGGTTCCACCATTCCACGTTATCGCGTTTATCAATGAGAATCACGCCGTCGGTGAGGGCGGTGGTCATCTCTTGCACCCGCACAACCACTGCGTGTAGTCGCTGTTTTTCGCGTTCGTGGCGTATTTGTAAAAATCGTATGTCTTCGGCTATATCGCTCCATACGCTGGCTAGTGTGTCGTCGGCAACGGTGGTGCGGCGCGCTTGGTGTACCCAGCGCGCTAAACGGTGGGTTTGGTGAAGAATACGGATGCAATAGATACTTAGGGCGATCAGCAGGGCAATGAGTGTGGCGTCAAAAAAATAGCCCAATAGCCCCACCGCAAGGATGAAGCCCAGCACCCAGGCTAATTCAATGCGATAACCATCAGGGGACATAGAGATATTTATTCGCCAGATAAATGCTTAAGGGAGAAGCGGTAGCCCGCGCCGCGCACAGTTTGAATAAATTGGTCGTGGTCCGCAAATCCAATGGCTTTACGCAGGCGGCGAATATGTACATCCACGGTGCGCTCTTCCACATATACATTGCCGCCCCATACGTGGTCTAGCAGTTGGCTGCGGCTGTATACGCGCTCCTGGTGGGTGAGGAAAAACTCCAGCAGACGGTATTCCGTTGGCCCCATTTGTACGGGCTGGTTTTGAATGCTGACGCGGTGGCTGACAGGATCCAGCACTAAATCGCCGGCTTTTATTGGGTCTCCGGTGGTGAGGGTATCGGTGCGGCGCAATACGGCTTTAAGGCGGGCCACCAATTCACGCGGGGAGAAAGGTTTGGTGATGTAATCATCTGCGCCTGCATCCAACCCTTGGATTTTATTGTCTTCCTCAACCTTGGCGGTGAGCATGATGATAGGGATGGAGGCGGTGAGTTCATCGCGCTTGAGGCGGCGCGCAAGCTCCATGCCGCTGGTGCCGGGCATCATCCAGTCCAGCAGGATTAAATCCGGCTTGGAGTCCACAATCAGCCCGTGGGCCTCTTTGGCGTCGGCGGCTTCCAACACTTGGTAGTTGGCCATCTCCAGGGCGACGCGGAGCATATCGCGAATAGCTGGCTCATCGTCCACAATCAAAATCGTTTTGGTTAGGCTCATACACTCAACTGAATCAGACAATTATATTTAGGTGGAATGTTGCGATTAGATAAACCTTTTATTGCGGTTTTATGACAAACGTAAATTGAGCGACCAAACCTAAGAAAATAACCATTCCAACCCAATTATTGTGCAGGAAGGCACGGAAACAGGCGGCAGGGTCACGCGCCCGAATAAGCCATTGTTGGTACCCCGATAAGGCCCCCGCCAGCGCAAGCCCTGTGTAATAGGGCCAGCCTAGGCCCATTTTATGGCCCACCACCCAGAGTGTGAGCAGAAATAACCCCTGCAAAATGCCCGTCATGGTGCGGTCTTGTTCGGCGAATAATATAGCGGTGGATTTCACGCCGATTTTTAAGTCCTCATCTCTGTCCACCATGCCATAAAACGTATCGTAGGCGGTGGTCCACATCACCACGGCGGTGTACACCAACCAGGCCTGCCGGGGCACGCTGCCGGTTTCTGCTGCAAAGGCCATAGGGATCGACCAGGCAAAGGCCGCGCCTAATACCACCTGGGGTAGGTAGGTATAGCGCTTCATGAAGGGGTAAACGGTGGCCAACAGCAGGGCGCCGAGGGATAAATACAGCGTTAAGCGGTTGGTAAAGCTCACCAACAACAAGGCCAATAAACACAAGCCTGCGAATAATCCTAAGGCCTCGGCGGTTGAGACATGGCCCAACACCATCGGGCGCTGACGCGTGCGGCTGACGGCGCCATCAAAATTGCGGTCGGCGTAATCGTTAATGACACAACCCGCCGAGCGCATCACCAGTGCGCCTAAGCTAAATATGAATAAATTGCCAAAGGATGGCACCCCTTTGGCAGCAAGCCAGAGGCTCCAAAGTACCGGCCACAACAGCAAAAAAAAGCCGATGGGTTTGTCCAGCCGCATTAAACGGGCGTAAGCGTAAAGACGAGCGGCAGGTGTTAATGATGGCGCCATAGGGCAAACTCGGATGCAAAAGCGGCCATGTTATTGTTTTGGCTTGAGGAAGGGAAATTGTAGCTATTCAGCACTTCCGAGAGTGCAGGCGGCTCGCACGCATTAAATCTGGTGCGAGCGAGCTGCCCGCGCCACCAAGAAAAACACCAAAATCGCACACAACAGACCGAAAATAGAGGTGGTAAAATGTGTACTGAATAGTTGCAAAACTCTCTCAACATGCGTGAGGGTAATTAGGTGATCGGCACATCATTTGAGTAGGGAAACCGAGCTGCAGAAATGCTTGATAGTGCGGCAGTTATTAATGTGTTGCGACAAAACAAACACTCTATAACCCCAAAGCGGTGGCCGACATTATTTAACACCCATTCCAAATTAACATTGGATTTAAAGTGTAGGTTGCGGATAGTAAGAATGGAAGGTTTTACAAAATTGTTTTGGCGTACCGCTTGATTTCGTTCAAATTCAGGCAGGCCGTTTAGCGTTGCTTCCGAAAACCCGCCATATGTTTTATTCATTAGTGCGTTAACACCGTTATAGGATTCGCCCAATTCATTGTGGTTGGTAGTGCGTTCACTGTTAGTGTATTTTGTCAGTATGTAGTTGTAGCATTGATTTCCGTTGTTTAGGGTTTCAACGGGCACCGCATTTCCTTCGTAAAAATTTCGAAGCCCTGGATCGTTAACCGAGTTGCCGTCAACAGAATAAAAATTGATGCCCCCGCGCTTTAATCGAAACATGCTTGCTGTTTTTCGGTGCCCGTGAGCGGTAATAATGAGCCTGTTTGATGTGGTACCACCTTGAGGAGTCCAGAGGAAGGCTTTTCCTTCGATATCGACACATTGCCAGCCATCACCGTTTATTTGGGTTTTTGATTCAAACATATTTTCGCCTTTTTTGTTATGAGAATATCAATTGCTGTTGCGATGTGGGCGTCGGCTATTGTGCTAATTAGAGCAGTTTATCAATCGAATAAAAATAACTGCAAAATTAGTGAGGATTTTTATTTTTTAAGTGCGCGGTAGGGATTGTTGTTTAAATAAATCCAACCGTCAAGCTAAGCGGCTACACCGTAGCGGGTCTCCTTAAACATATTAAAGAGTCTGCAACTATTCAGCGTATTAAACATTTCACCCTGTAGGGGCGCGAGTCATCGCGCCTCGGTTGATGATTGTACCGGCCACTCAATTGGCGTAACAAATTGCGCCCCTACACAGGGATGACGCACGAAAATAGAAAATCGGCTGAATAATTGAGGTTAACTCAAGGCAATAGTTTGTAAGCGCGCCTTGACAGGCCTTACGGGCTATCCCTAGAGTCGGGCATTTTTGCGCGCAGGCTTAGCCTATAAAATGCGTGCCTTGCGGCTGGTGCTTTTCAACCCATATCCAAAACATAGCAAATAACCTTGGCCACTCAAACTCAAAAATTCACGTTAAAAGAACCCGCAACGGTTTAACACTTTTTAGGAACCCCTATGGCACACACGGCCCCCATTGTATTTTTGCTGTTTTTATTCAGCGTTTTAGCCGCCGGTTGCAATAAACCACAGGCCCCAAGCGAACAGGCCCGCCCCGTGAGAACCACCATAACGGCGGCCAACCAACAGCACTTAATGGCCGAATACGCAGGCACTATTGTGGCGCGGGTGGAATCTCAACTGGCCTTTCGCGTGGGCGGGAAAATTCAAGCGCGCAAAGTGGATGTGGGCAGCCGTGTTAAAAGCGGGCAAACATTAATGCAGCTGGATACCCAAGACTTAACACTGGGGTTAAACCAAGCGCAGGCCAATGCCCACAGCGCACAAACCCAATACGATTTAGCCAGTAAAGAACTAAAACGCTTCCGCGATTTACACGCCAGCGGGGCGATCAGCCTGAGTATGTTGGATGCTAAAAACGCAGCCTTTGAAGCGGCTAAAGCCTATTTTGAACAAGCCCAAGCGCAACGGCGTGAACGGGAACACCAAACACAATACGCCCATTTAAAAGCCGATATGAACGGCGTGGTGACAGCAATACATGCGGAAATAGGCCAGGTGGTTGCGGCGGGTTTGCCGGTGGTTACATTGGCACAAATGGATGAACACACTACGCACAACGCTTCCGCCAAAAACCAACCCAGCGATTTGGAAATGGAAATTGCCATCCCGGAAAATAATATCGAATTAATTAATAAAGCAGATGCCATTGAAATACAGCTGTGGGCTTCGCGCAAAGAAGTTTTTCGCGGGCATATTCGAGAAATTTCACCCGTGGCAAACCCCATCACCCGCGCCTTTAGCGCCAAAATTAGTTTTATCGACATCACAGAAAAACAAGCACAATTACTGAAACTCGGCATGACCGCAGCGGCCAAATTTTTACTCACCACCCCCCAGGCCTACATTAAATTACCGCTGTCGGCGCTGCGGCACCACCAGGGGCAAACTCAGGTATGGCAAGTGGTGCAGGGCCAGGCCAAACCCATAACGGTAAGCGTGGCGGGCATTGACGATAATGACGTGTTAATTAAAGGGTTAGAACCCGGCCAAACCATTATTACAGCGGGTGTGCATGTGCTAACAGAGGGGCAGGCGGTTACGCTATTGCCCGCAGTGGCGCCGCCTGCACAAAGCGCCTCTGCGCTTTCCGCTCATGCCATTATGGCGCCCAAAAATTCTGCCCCGGCTACGCCTTCTGCTCAAGTAGAACCCACCGCTCTGGAGCAAAAAACAAAATGAATGCTTCGTTTAATTTATCCCGCTGGGCGCTGGAACACATTCCCCTTATTCGCTATTTAATTGCGGCTTTATTAATTGGCGGCATTATTAGTTTTGCCAGCCTAGGCCAAGATGAAGACCCGCCGTTTACCTTCAGAGCGATGGTGATTTCCGCCAAATGGCCCGGTGCCACCGCCGTGCAAATGGCGGATCAGGTTACGGATAAATTAGAAAAAACCCTCCAAGAAACCCCCTACGTCGACAGCATTAAAAGTTTTTCCAAGCCCGGCGAAACCACCATTATTATTCAATTAGCGGAATCCACTCCGCCCAAAGAAACCAGCGCCAGTTGGTACCATGTGCGCAAAAAAATTGGCGATATTCAATACAGTTTACCGCAAGGTGTTATCGGCCCCTTTTTTAACGACCAATTTGGCGATACCTACGGTTCTATTTTTGCGCTCGAAACGGATGGATTTAGTTATGCCGAATTAAAAGATTATGCTGATTTAGTGCGCCAACATTTTTTGCGTGTACCGCTGGTGGCCAAGGTTGAATTACTGGGCTTGCAGGATGAAAAAATTAATGTGGTTATCTCCCACAAAAAACTCGCGCAAACGGGTATTTCCCTCACGCAAGTGATTGAGCGCATTAATAAACAAAACGCACTCAGCGCAAGCGGCGTATTAGCAACGGACACCGACAATATTCACCTGCGCGTAAGCGGTGAATTTACATCGTTAGATGACCTGCGCCGATTAGGCCTGGGCGAACACGGAGCGAATTTACGCTTGGGTGATATAGCCGATATTACCCGCACCTACGACGACCCACCGAAAAGCAAAATGCGCTTTAACGGCAAAGAAGTTATTGGCCTTGCCATCGCCATGCAAAAAGGTGGCAATATTATTGAGCTGGGAAAAAACCTAAACACAACCGCTTTGGAAATTCGCCACAAATTACCCATTGGCATTGAATTACACCGCGTTGCCGACCAACCCAAAGCGGTGGCAAGCTCCGTGAATGAATTTTTAGGCACCCTGGCAGAAGCCTTAATTATTGTGCTCGCGGTGAGTTTTATTGCTTTAGGTGTGCATAAAACCCCAAACGGCTGGACAGTCAATGTGCGGCCCGGTTTAGTAGTTGGCCTTACCATTCCGTTGGTGCTCGCCATTACGTTTTTATTCATGCGGTTATTAAATATCGACCTGCATAAAATATCGCTAGGCGCATTAATTATTGCCTTGGGCCTGTTGGTGGATGATGCCATTATTGCGGCGGAAATGATGGTGCGCAAAATGGAGGAAGGGTTTTCCCGTGTGGATGCGGCCACCTTTGCTTACACTTCCACCGCCATGCCGATGCTTACCGGCACGTTAATTACTGCCGCAGGTTTTTTGCCCATTGGCCTGGCCAAATCCGCTGCGGGTGAATATACCTTTTCGATGTTTTCCGTTAATGCAATTGCACTGCTGGTGTCCTGGTTGGTGGCGGTGGTATTTACACCTTACATCGGTTATTTATTACTAAAAAATAAACCACACAGCGCAGAAAATAACGCGCACCCCGAATTATTTAATTCGCCTTTTTACACTAAGTTTCGCGCCCTGGTGGACCGCTGTGTGGAGTTCCGCAAAACCACCATCACACTCAGCCTTGCCACGTTTATTTTAGGTTTAGTGGGTTTTAGTTTTGTTGAACAGCAGTTTTTCCCGGACTCCAACCGGCTGGAATTAATGGTTGAATTATGGCTGCCGGAAGGGGCCTCTTACGCCAACATGGAGCATCAAACCACGCAATTTGAAGCCTTTATAAAACAGCAGCCCGAGGTTGACCACTACACCAGTTATATCTCCAATGGCAGCCCGCGTTTTTATTTGCCACAAGACCAAATATTTCCGCAAACCAACGTGGCGCAAATTGTGGTTTTACCCAAAACCCTCGCCGCCCGGGATGCACTGCGCGATAAAATTAATCACGAATTTGAGGTGGGTTTTTCAGAGGTGCGAGGACGCGTGCGGTATTTACCCTCCGGCCCACCGGTGGCCTACCCGGTGCAATTTCGTATCAGCGGGCCGGACCCCATCAAAGTGCGGGAAATAGCCGACCGCGTAAAAGACGTGGTGCGCACTAACCCCAACAGCATCGGTGTTAACGATAATTGGAACGAATCCATCAAAGTGCTGCGCTTGGATTTAGACCAAGATAAATTGCGCGCGGTGGGATTAACCAGCGAATTAGTCATGCAGGCGGCGAATACTATTCTCAGCGGCGTAACCGTTGGGCGCTACCGCGAACACAACCGTTTAATTGATATTCAAATCCGCCAACCACTGGAGGAGCGCGACACCATTGAGCGCCTTAGCGATACGAATATTCCCACCCAAAATGGCCAGTATGTAACGCTTTCAAACGTTGCACGGGCTTATTTTGTTTGGGAGCCGGGTGTGGTCTGGCGGGAGAATCGCGAATGGGCCATTACGGTACAGGCGGATGTAAAAGATGGCATTCAAGGCCCCACGGTATCCAGCCAAATAATGCCTTTACTGGCCGATATTAAAAGCGGCCTGCCCTTGGGTTATGCCGTTAATTTAGCCGGTGCCGCCGCCGACAGCAGCAAAGCGCAGGATTCTATTATGGCCAATGTGCCTTTGGTTATTTTTATTATTTTCACTTTATTGATGCTGCAATTGCATAGTTTTTCCCGCGCTGTTTTGGTGTTTTTAACCGGGCCATTAGGCATAGCAGGCGCCGCCTTAGCGCTGTTAATTTTGAACCGCCCGTTTGGTTTTGTGGCGCAATTAGGAGTCATTGCGTTATTCGGCATGATTATTCGCAATTCTATTATTTTGATCGACCAAATAGAGCAAGACATCAACCGGGGGGAGGCGCCCTGGAATGCCGTGGTGGAATCCGCCGTGCGCCGCCTGCGGCCTATTTTATTAACCGCAGCGGCCGCGATATTAGCCATGATTCCACTGAGCCGATCGATATTTTGGGGGCCGATGGCGGTGGCGATTATGGGCGGATTATTAATTGCCACCGGGCTTACCTTATTATTTTTACCGGCGCTTTATGCCGCGTGTTTTAAAGTAAAACGTCCACCGCGAGAACCTAAAGGGTAGAATGCCGCCATTATTTTTACAGGTTGAACTTACATGCTGCGATGGTCGATCACACTGAGCCTTGCTTTTTGCCTTAGCGCCTGCGGCTGGCAATTGCGCGGCGTTAATACCGGCGCCTACCCCAGCCAGCTGCAACTGGCCAGCCACGACCGCTACGCGCCCTTAATTACCAGCCTGGTTCACGCCATGCAGCAGCGGCATATTCAATCCGACGACTCCGCCCCGCTGCGCCTTGAAGTAGACCCGGAAACCCTAAGCAAACGCACCGTGGCCGTCACCGCTATTGGCTCGGCGGCGCAGTACGAATTAACCCTCAGTGCGCCCTG
>JBEGTZ010000156.1:0-5480 GCA_041179125.1 Pseudomonadota bacterium
TTATCGGTGCGCCGTAATTTACTTTATGGTTACAACAATGTGGCGCCCAAATTCCGGCGTTTTTCGCTGGATGCCATTGTGGAGTTATTGGAACTTTCCGAATTGTTAGAGCGCAGCCCCAGGGCATTGTCGGGCGGTGAAAAACAGCGTGTGGCACTCGGCCGAGCGGTGCTTTATGCGCCGGATTTATTATTGTTAGATGAGCCATTGTCTGCATTGGATGAGCGTTTAAAGCAGCAAATACTTCCGTTTTTTTTGCGTATATATGCTGAATGTAAAATACCTATGATTTATGTTACGCACGCATTGACAGAGGTTAACTATTTAACTGACTGTTATATGCGCGTGGAAAGAGGGGAGTTGCTGCAAGCCGATTAATTTTTTGAGTAACTATTCAGTATATATCCGTGCGGTACGTTGATTTTCGGAGGTGCCCTAAAAATACCGTTATGGTGTAGGTTGGGCAATAATGCCCAACACCGCAGTGTCGTCGATAAAAAATGGTCGGAATACGGCGCCTTGAAATATCGGCGTGTTGGAGAGGAATGTTACGTTCTACTCAACTGAATAGTTGCATCCGCACAGGCAAAATCCGTGTTCTTACAAAAATGATCGCAAGCGACAACACCGTCAGCGCGGGTTATTAACCCGCCCTACAATAGGTGCTAAATAGTTACCTTTTATCAACCCGCAATCGCCCCCACCCCAACCAATTGCAACCTAGGCTTTCCTTCCTCTTTAGCTACATCTTTATCCACCGTAAACGTCGCCTGCCAATCATTAAACCCATCCGGGTCGATCAACACTTGGGCAATAGTCCAAATTCCTTCGGCGTCGTTGGGTGTGATGTAGGTGTGTTTGTGGTTGCGTGCTTCGTTATCCAGGGTGATGCCTGTGTGTTCTTGGCGGTATAACTCCATTATTTCTGCCAGTTCTTCAGCCGTCCAGGGCGGCACAATTGCGGCGGCGGTGTCGTATTTACCGGCGGCTAGGGCGCGTAGGAAGTGGAAGATTTCGGTGCGGATGAGGGCGGTGAATTCGCGTTTGTTTTTGGTGATGTCTACCGCTTCAGGCTCGGTGGTGTCGTCTTCGGTGGGCATCCAGTCGGGGTTTTTTAGGCGTTCCCATTCATCCAGCAGGCTGCTGTCGGTGCCGCGCAGCAGGCCGGCTAGCCAGTCCTCTACTTCTTGTACGTCTTCGTTTTTGTATTTTGGCGGCACGGTTTGCGCGAGCACTTTGTACACACTGGAGAGGTGCCGCAGCAGTAGGCCTTCGCTGCGTTCTAGGTCGTAGAGTTTGATGTAGCCTGCGAAGTCCAGGTAGTTTTCCACCATCTCCCGCACGATGCTTTTGGGGCGGATGTTTTCCTGGCCCACCCAGGGGTGTTTGAGGGCGAAATTTTGGTAGGTTAAATAGATAAATTCCCGCTGCGGTTTGGGGTATTCGAGTTCTTCGAGTTTGGCGATGCGCTCTTCATATTCGATGCCTTGGCGTTTCATTTCGGCCATTTTTTCGGTTTTCAGCGCGTCTAATTGGCGGCGCAGAATGATGTCGGGGTTTTCTAAAATCGACTCGATTAGGGTGAGCATATCCAGGGCAAAATCGGCGCTTTCCATGTCCAGCAGCGCCAAGGTGTCCATCAAATAAAGGGAGAGCGCGTGGTTGAGGGAGAAGTCGTCTTGCAGGTCGATGTTCAAGCGCAGCTTGGCGCCCCCGCTTGCGCGTTCTGCCTTCGGCACGATTTCGATGATTTTGCGTTCCAGCAATGAGCGGAACAGCTGCCAGGCGCGCTTGCGGTGGGCCTTTTTTTGCGCTGGGGTTTCGTGGCTGTCGCGGATGAGTTGTTGCATGGCACGGCCACCGTCGCTGCTGCGGCTGAGTACGTGCAGCAGCATGGCGTGGGTGACTTCAAAGCGCGATACCAGTGGTTCCGGCGGTGCGGTTTGTAACTGGGTGAAGGTGTCGCCGGACCAGGCCACGAACTTTTCCGGCGGTTTGCGCTTCACCATTTTTTTGGCCTTTTTCGGGTCCGCCGCTGCTTTGGCTTCCAGCCGGTTATTTTCGATGACATGCTCCGGCGCCATGCACACCACATAACCAATATTGTCAAAGCCTTTGCGGCCTGCGCGGCCCGTGATTTGGTGGAAGTCGCGGGCGGTTAACAGGGCCAGTTTAGAGCCGCTGTATTTACTCAAGCGCGTGAGCAGCACGGTGCGGATGGGCACGTTTACACCCACGCCTAGAGTGTCGGTGCCGCAGATAATTTTGAGCAGGCCTTTTTGCGCCAAGCGCTCCACCAGCACGCGGTATTTCGGCAATAAACCGGCGTGATGCAGGCCGATGCCGTGGCGCAGGTAGCGTTTAAAATCTTTGCCGTAGGGGCTGGTGAATTTCACGCCTTTGAGCGCGTCGGCAATGGCGGCTTTTTCTTCGGCGGAACAATAATTTTGGCTCATTAAATTCTGCGTGGTTTCCGCCGCTTCATTCTGCGTGAAATGCACCACGTACACCGGCGCCTGCTTGGCCTCCACCAAATCCATTACGGTTCTTTCTAATAAATCTCTGTCTTGGTAGCGAAAGGTTAAGGGCACGGGCCGGTCGCTTGAGGACACCACACGGGTGGCAGCCCCGGTGAGCCTGTGTAATTCCCGCTCAAATAACCCGGTGGCACCGAGAGTGGCGGAGATGAGCAAAAAGCGCGATTGGCTCATGGTGAGTAGCGGCACCTGCCAGGCTACGCCGCGTGAGCGGTCCGAGTAGTAGTGAAACTCATCCATGATCACCTCGCGAAACGGCGCCGCAGCGCCTTCGGCCAAGGCTAGGTTGGCGAGGATTTCTGCTGTGCAGCATAGGATGGGTGCATCGCGGTTGACGGTGGCATCCCCGGTGGCAATGCCTACATTCTCCGGCCCAAAATCCCGGCACAAGGCGAGAAATTTTTCATTCACCAACGCTTTGATGGGGCAGGTATAAACACTGCGGTGGCCCTGGGCCATAGATTTAAAGTGCAGCGCCGTGGCCACCAAGGATTTGCCCGAGCCGGTGGGGGTATTGAGGATGACGTTGTTATCGTCAAACAACTCCAAAATGGCTTCTTCTTGGGCTGGGTAAAGGGCCAGATTCAGCTCGGTGATGTAGTCCAAAAAGCGATCCAACAGCTCCCCGCTGGAGCAATGGGGGTTAGAAGGCAGGCGGCGGAGTAAGGGGTTGGGCATGGACGTGGACATGGAATTGGGCGTGTTTTTGGGTGGGCGGGAAGCATAGCAGCCAATGGCTTTGCTCCGCGTGGAATTCAGCGGTTATTGCAGCGTAACCATTCTAAAAACCACCGAGGGTGGATCAGTCTAAGCCCTAGGGGAAAAGCGAAACGCCTCTAAGCCTGCCACACCAAAGGCGCCAAGCCATGAAACGCCCGCGCTTTGTCGCACTCTGGGTTGTGTAAGCCGTCTTCACCGCTCATGGCGAACTCCCTACACGTACTGGAGCGCTGTTGGTAAATGGTACAGGCCACCGCCTCGCCGATGGTGCCGCCCAGGGCCACGCAGCGGGCGGGTGTGCTCCCGGTGCCCTGCATACAACTGAACTGGGGGTTTACTTTTTGGGTGAGTTCATCGGGCACACAGCCCCCGGCGCTGGCCTGTTCGCCCCAATAAAACGACACGCGAAAGTAGGCGCAGCAGGCGCCGCAACTCATGCAGGGGGATGGGCTTTCGGCTGTTGAACTGCTCATGTTTTTGACTCGCTCAAGGCGCTTAATTTGCTCAGAGCTGTTGATTCGCTCAAGGCTGTTGATTCGCTCAAGGCTGCTAATCCGCTCAAGGCTGCTGCCTCAAATGATTTTGATAAAAATAAAAGCTGCTTTTAGGGGTGCGCTGGCCGCTGGAAAAATCGCAATGGATTAAACCAAAACGCTTGCTGTAGCCATAAGCCCACTCAAAATTATCCAGTAAAGACCAGCAAAAATACCCCGCTACCGGCACCTGGTCGTCGTTTTTAGCCTGCTGTAGCGCACCCAAATAAGCACTTAAAAAATCCACGCGGAAGGGGTCTTGTTGGCGGGCTTCTTCATCTTTATGTGGATTGGCGCAGCCGTTTTCGGTCACGTAAATCGGCAGGCCTGGGTAGCGTGTATGCACCCAATTGAGCATTTTTCGAAAGCCCCAGGGCACCACAAACCAGCCCATGTCGGTGCGCGTCCAAGCTGGGTCGCAGCTTAAATACACGCCCTGATCCGCCGCCATGCCGCCGTTGCCGTCTTCGGGTGCTATGGCGTGTGCGGCGGGGGGTGTGCTGCTGGCGTAATGGGTGGTGTAGTGGTTTAGGCCGAGAAAATCCACCGAGCCTTTCAGCCGCGCTTGGTCTTCTGGGCTGAAGCGCGGCAGGCGTGCGCCTAAGCGTTCACGCATTACGGCGGGGTAATCGCCGAAGACCACCGGGTCGGTGAACCAGCCGTAGAAAAACTCCAAACTGCGCTGCGCGGCGGCGGCGTCTTCTGTGGAGCTGGTGAGCGGTTCGCGCCAATCACAATTGCTGGCCAGGCCAATCTGGCCGCTAAATCCGCCGGTGCGAAAGGCTTCCACCGCCAAGCTGTGGGCGATGAGTAGGTGGTGCCCGGCGATATACGGCTCATCCGGGTTTTTGCGCCCCGGCGGGAAAAACCCAATGCCGTAACCCAGCACCGCCGTACACCAACTTTCGTTGAAGGTAATCCAGTGCTTAACGCGGTCGCCAAATTGCTCGAAGCAATAGCGTGCGTAGGCGGCGAAATCTTCCGCCGTTTGGCGGTTCAACCAGCCGTCCTGCTCAAGCTGAAGCGTTAAGGGTAAATCCCAGTGGTACAACGTGATAAACGGCGTAATACCTGCGGCAATTAAGCCGTCGATCAAACGGTTATAAAACGCCACGCCCTCAAGGCTCACCGCACCGCGCCCCTGGGGGAAAATACGCGGCCAGGCGATGGAAAAGCGGTAAGCATTAACGCCTAACTCCTTCATGAGGGCGATATCGTCTTCGAAACGGTGATAATGGTCGCAGGCGGTGTCGCCGGTGTGGCCAAAATCCACCTTGCCGGGGGTGTGGGTGAAGGCATCCCAGATGCTCAGCCCCTTGCCGCCTTCAAGCCAGGCGCCTTCAATTTGGTAGGCGGCAGTGGCGGTGCCCCAGTAAAAAGGAGATTGGGTGGTCATGTTGGGATGTCCGGTGGATTTTATTTATAAATTGCTGTGCGTTTTTTATTGAAATTGTGCTTGGTTGATGGCGTGCAGAGCGGGGTGTAACACGTTGATAAAAGCGGTTTGTTTAAACCTAGAAACCTCAGTTGAGTATTCAACCTAAAAACCTCAGTTGAATCACCCAAGTCTGCACAACCCCTTGACGCGCCTAGCAAAAGTTAAAAAATTCGAACAACCAATAAGGTTGCCCTTCATTTTTAACTTTCACTATTCACATCAATGGCTTGCACAGCTTTTGGGCGCTCAACT
>JBEGTZ010000157.1:0-22939 GCA_041179125.1 Pseudomonadota bacterium
ACTTTGGCTAAACAATGCGCCAAGGTAGTTTTTCCCATGCCGGGTAAGTCTTCAATTAATAAATGGCCCTGCGCCAATAAACACGCCAAAGCCAAGCGCACCTGTTGGTCTTTCCCCAATACGATATTGTTGATTTGTTTGATAATGTGGGCGATGGTCATTCCTGTACTAATCCTAAGGTTGAGTAGATTGAGTGTAGCAAGATAGTCATTAAGGCTCCGCTTTTTTGCCAGAAATTAATCCGCCGATACCTAACTAAAGGGCACCTCCGGAAATTCAATTTTCGTGATGATCGCAAGGTATTTTCGCGCGGACGACTGCACGGATGCAGGAGGTAGAGCGACGCACGCCTAAAGGGATTTAGGCGGTAGAGCGACGCAGGATGGCCCAAGCCGAGGATGCCAAAGCCGAAGGAGGAAGTTTATTCGGTATAAATGACCCAATGAGCACGAAAATAACGATGCGAGGGCGTGAAAAATGAATTTCCGGAGGCGCCCTAAAGGCGATGTATTAGTTTTCAGGCTCAAGCAGAAGATTATCAATGGCGACCTCATTAAAGCTGCTTCTTGACGCTTCCGGCATACAAAAAATGATTATTTTTCCTATTTTACTCAGCAATTTTGATCCTTTCGGTATTCGTGCCGCCACATCCGCCAAGGGCCAAGCGAGTTGGTTGAGCCCCGGCTGAAGCGGGAAGCGTTGTGATATGTCGTGGTGGCTTGAATTATTGTCCGTTGCGCGCAGTGCAATACCTAGCGTGATGGGGGTTTCACCATATAACCAAACATCCAGTTTAAGGCTAGAAAAACCGTGCCAGTTAGAACTCGGGTCGATCAACGCCACGCCAGGCCATTCAACCGCCGGGCACCCTAGGTTAAGTACAGTTGAACGATTAGAGCTCCACTGACGCGGCGCTTGAACCAACTCAAAACTACTGCCCTCGTGATAATCTATTAAATGAGTTCGCCCTGGCTCTTCAAAATTAGTGAGCAGGGGGAAATTACGCCATTGCAATAAATAAACAATGGCAATTAATGTGGGCAAATAAAAAGAAAGTACAGCGGGAAGTAATGAAACAATGCCAGCCTTAACGGAACGTTTTTTGAGGCTATAAAAAACGCCAATTCCGCTGATGATCCCCAGTGTGTCCAGTACAACATCGCGCACATCGCAATCCTTACCGATAAAATATTGCACAATCTCAATGCCTATCCCCAGGCTGAGCAAAGCCAATAAAACTATTTTCCAATTAAAGTTTTGCCAGACCAAACAAAAGGCCATACTAAAAAACAACACCGTATGCCCAGTGTTTTGCAGCGCACCAATCAAACGCAAATGCCCAGGCAGATCCCAAAATAACGGCAGGCCTATTCCAATGGCACACACAAGTAATGTGATGCCCAAGCTTAAACGATTTTGCATCACAAATTTATTCGTTCATGGTTAACATAGGAAAACAGAACCGGCCTGTTTTATGTAAGACTTTATGCTTTATGGAGCAATATTATCGCCGAGCAAGCTCCCAAGTATCTTCTGCGTAATAAAACCCATTGGCGTAGTGAAGGGCACGGATAAATAGTTTATTTTTATTAAATTTTATGGAATATTCCACCTCGCGCAAAAGTGAAATCTTATCTTTTGTCTGTGCATTAGTGCGCGCCTTTTGCTGAAGCATAAAGCTCCCACTATTTTTATCCGCCAAGAACGCAACGGTGGCAGATTTCCCTAAAAACTCTAAACGTTCAGTTTTTATTTTTTTGTTTTTAATGTCAGTAACTTCAAGAATTAATTTAACGCCATTTTTTTCCATCGCTATAGTTCCTTTAGCTGTGGCCTTGATGTTCGTTTTTAGAATATTGTTTTGGCTGCCGGTGCATTCTTCGTGGTTTAGGTCTCCTTGTATGCGTCCTGCCATTTTTTCAGCCTGGATAATAAAATTATTTTTATGCGCTTCGGGGATGTTTTTAATGGGATTTATTTCCCAGTACAATTCCCCCTGGGATGCAAATTGTGGGCTTTTGCTAAGGCAATCATTAGTGGCAAAGGCTGGGCCTGCCACAAGGCATAGGAGCGTAAAAATACGTAAAGAAAAAACCATAAAAATTCTCGTTTAATAAATTAAATTTCAACACCCACTCGGTCGCCATCATATATCAAAGCCAGCCGTTCAATACATTCGAGGCTGGTAGCCAGTGGGCCTTGTGCTCTGCCTGTGGTGAGATCAAAAGCGATGCCGTGTGCTTTACAGCGGATTACACCCTGGGATACTTCCCCATTGGCCAGGGGGGCATCCATGTGGGGGCAGCGGTTTTCAATTAAAAATAACTGCTCTTCGTCTTGTATTAGCAGATAGTATTTCCCATCTACTGCGTGCAGTTGACGATAGCCGTTGTGCAGATCAATTAACTTTGCCAAAGGATGAAACATACATTGCTCCTGCCAATTCAGGTCTGATGAGTAATAGTAACCAAGGCTACTCATTACAGCCAGGAATTCATTTAAATGAATTCGCGATAATTCACTTTTCATCTAAAATCTCCAGTTTCTTCATGTTTCATCCCGCACACAAACATTGTGCCTTTAACCCAATACGCTGTCTATGCGAAAATGCGGTTTTTGCAGGATAGCCTATGACTCAATCATCCCCTCACTGCACCAGCGTGCCCTACCCTGTTGACAGCCAAGATTACGCCCAATTATACGTAGGCTGGGATGGATTTATCTGGCTGGACTCCGGTACGCGCAGGGAATATTGCAGCGAAATTGACATTATTACAGCGCGCCCCAGCCATACCCTAACTGCTTACACAGAGGATCACATTGAGCTTACTAAAGGCCGATATAAACACCGATTAAACAGGGTGCAGGCATTGCAGTGGTGTGAGCAACAACTAGATTCGAGGGCTTCATCATCGAATACACTACCTTTTAACGGCGGTTTGTTAGGTTATGTGGGGTATGAATGGATGCATGCAGACTTTAAATTGCCATGTAAAATGGAACTACAAACCCCCCTGCTATTTTTGGGCGTGTATGAATGGGCGTTAATTATTGATCACATAAAAAAAACCGCATATTTTATATTTACCGATCAATTGCCAATAGAATTGCGTGCGGAAATTTTTGATAAGTTTAATGCATCACCAGAAATGCCAGGTCATTTTACATGCTCTACTTTCACCCCCCTCACAGATAAATCACGCTATATAAATGATGTGCAAACCATTTTAAATTATATTCATGCAGGCGATTGCTATCAGGCCAATTATTCACAAGCATTTAAAGCTGATTTTTTAGGTGATGCATTTGTTGCCTACTGTCACTTACGCCAAGGCTGTCCAGGCCCCTTTAGTGCATTTATAAAAACCACACAGGGTGCCGTTTTAAGCTTATCTCCAGAGCAGTTTATAGAAACTGACGGACAGCAAGTGCATAGCCGCCCTATAAAAGGTACGTCTGCACGAGGTGTTACTTTACAGGAGGATACCGAAGCCAAAGAAATATTGCAGCAGAGCATAAAAAATCGCGCTGAGAACTTAATGATTGTAGATTTATTGCGTAATGATTTAAGCAAAAACTGCAAGCCAGGAAGCGTAAAGGTTGCGCAGCTTTTTGGTTTGTACAGCTTTACCAATGTCCACCATTTAATTAGCCATATCCACGGAATGCTTAGCAGCAATGTAAGTAGCTGGAAATTATTTTCAGATGCCTTCCCCGGAGGCTCCATTACTGGGGCGCCCAAAAAACGCGCCATGGAAATTATTCATGAAATAGAACAGCATCCGCGACATATATATTGCGGCAGTATTGGCTTTTGGAGCAGGAATGGAAAGTCGCGCACGAATATTGCCATCCGCACACTGTTAGTTGAGGATCAACAAATAATAATCTGGGGTGGTGGTGGCGTGGTGGCAGACTCCAATCCGGAGGATGAATATGCAGAATCATTAAATAAAATAGAGGTATTTAAAAATATTTTAACTGCGGAAAATAAAGATTCAGCCTAAACTATTTTTATTTATGCAGAGATTTTATTTGCCGATACATATTTCCTCGCCGGACACTTTTAAACCTTTGCCCGCACCGGCAGTGACCCTGGTAATACAGTCTAATTTTTCTGCCTGATCCAGCGTGTATTCGTAAGGTAAAGCAGGGAAGATTTTAGTTGTTATCCAGGTGTCAGCATTTTTCCAGATTCCACTGCTGTTGGTCCAGGTTATTTTAAAAAGAGAAAAATCAGCGGGTGATTTAATGTTATTGTTGCGCAAATCCCAAAAGCCCAACTCTTTACTACTGCGTGATGTTATTGGATTAACGGAATTATAAAAATAATTGCCTTCAATTAAGGCTTGCCCACCCATACGCACATTAATTCCAGACTCTGTAATGCCAGAATAATAATTATTATAAATATGGGTAAAACCAAAACGTTGCAACGGAACACGCGAGGCGATGTTTTCATAGCGGTTATGGTGATAGGTTAGGTGGCGAACAGACGTATCGGTATCGCTGGAACCTGCCAAGCCGACCTTCCAGTGGTCGTGAATATAGTTATAGGAAATCGTTATTTTGTCAGCCGTTTTTTTAATGTCGATTAAGCCTTCAAATGTCGTGTCGTCATCTGGAGTGCCCGGACATTTTTTGTTAACTGAAAACAGCTCATTATGATCAATCCAGATATTTAAGCCGCCTTCTATTCCTATAGCATCGCCATCATCAGCACCACCGGGTAATAACCCGATGGTCATGTTGCGAATAATTATATTGTTACTGGTGCCCTTAATTCTAATGCCAAAATTGGCAGCCGAACCATCAACCCCTTGAAGGGTAATATTATTTTTATTTTTTATTTCCACTTCTTGTTTTTCTTTGCTCCACTGGGAGCAAGCATTAGCTTTAATTGGAGTGAAATCGAAGACCCCGGTGTAAAGTAATACTAAACCGCCATTTCCAGAATAGGCGGTTATGGCATCTTGTATAGCCGCTTGGGTATTAACAATTACCGCAATGGCGTCACCACCACCAGTCACCTCACCGGAATATCCCTGCGCCCCGGTTATGCGTGGAGTAAATGAACCTGATGTACTGGAGGACGAACTGCTCGAACTTGAAGATATACTGTTATTTTGCCCTGAAGAACTAGATGGCGTGCTGGAATTACTTAAGATAACAGATGGGACGGTGCTTTCTTCGGCAGTGCAACTGCTTAAACTTGCTGCCACAAGCACGAAAAAAAATAACTGTATAGAATACATGGCACCGCTCCAAACGGGTTTATTTGGAGCGTATTTTACAGAGAAGGTTTATATCCTGGATGATGGTCTTCACGGTTCCAGATGAAATTATTTGTATTTTTTCAAGAATAACCGGCGGTTTTAATAGATGATTAAAAACCGACACAAAAAAATTTAAGCCTGCTCAAAACAAAACCCTTCCTCACGCAAGCGAGCCAGCTTATAACGCAGTGTGCGCGGACTAATACCCAAACGATCGGCAGTATTTTTTTGCTGCCGTGTTCTTTTTTAAGTGTATCCATGATGATTTCATATTCGCGCTGACGCAAATCACTTCCTAATCCAGAATTTTCCGCCTCATCCAAATCGTCGTTCAACAGCCAATTTCTGGTTGCCGTGAAGCTAACGGGAATATCGGCTGCGGATTGCGGGCGCTGAGGCTCATAGTTAGGGCGTGTTACTTCATTATAAACGGGTTTAATTCCTACATTATTAAACATTTGCAAACCCAAATCCTGCGCATCAATTAAGCTTCCTGTTTGTAAAATAAGAGCACGCTGCATCACATTATCTAATTCACGTACATTTCCTGGCCAGCCATAGGCAATTAATGCCTCCTTAGCTGACGGCGATAATTGCACCGCTAAACGATGTTGTTTGTTGGCGTGTCGGTTTAATAACGCTTGCGCTAGAGGCAAAATATCTTCTTGACGCTCACGTAGGGGCGCCCACTGTAAAGGCAGCACGCTGAGCCGAAAATATAAATCTTCACGAAATTTTCCTGCGGAAATTTCTTTGTGCATATCCCGGTTAGATGTGGCAATTACTCTAACATCTAGCTTAATACTTTTTCGCCCTCCCAAACGCTCCACCTCACGCTCCTGTAATACACGCAGCAATTTAGCTTGAAGCCCCATTTCCATTTCCGAAATTTCATCCAATAATAATGTGCCGCCATTTGCCTGTTCAAATTTACCAGGCGATGCACTGTGCGCTCCGGTATAGGCACCTTTTTCATGACCAAATAACATGGCTTCCAGCATATTGTCAGGTATTGCAGCGCAATTAATGGCTATAAATGGCATGTGCGCACGGGGTGAATGGTTATGAATATAACGTGCCAGCACTTCTTTACCTGTCCCTGACTCCCCCAATAATAAGGCGGTTGAATCTGATTGTGCTATACGATTAGCCAGCTGCAATAATTGACGGCTTGAATCCGCCATTGCGATGGGTTCATCTAAATCCACAATGCCTGCGCCAATAAAATGTTTTACTGTAGTAATGAGTACATCAGGTGCGAATGGTTTTACTAAATAATCAACTGCACCGTCGCGCATAGCCTGTACGGATTCACTAATACTGGCAAATGCCGTAATTAATAATACCGGTATATGGGGGTAATCCTGTCGGACTAAACGCAATAAGTCATGCCCACTTAAACGGCCCATATTAACGTCGGAAACAATTAAAGAATATCCAGAATACTGTATGAGTTGCGCAATAGCCGCTTCTGCACTATCGGCCTGATGAACAGAAAAATCGGCCATTTCTAATGTGTCGACGAGCGCTTCACGCAGCGCACTATCATCTTCTACAACTAAAATGGTGACTTGTTGATTGGAGCTTGCCATAACACTATCTCGCGAATTGAACCAATGGAAGAATTAAAGATGCTTGAGTGCCTTTGCCTTCTGTTGATTGCAGATGAAATCGCCCACCGTGGGCACGCACAACACTTTGCACCACCGCAAGCCCAAGTCCGGTTCCCTGGGGCTTGGTGGTAAAAAATAATTCTTTAGCTTGTGTAATAAATTCCTTAGACATTCCTGGCCCATCATCTACCACTGAAATACGCAGCCAAGGTCCGCTGCTAGTATTTACAGGCTCAAGGCGCATGGCTAAATTTCCACCAGGTTTTGCTTGTAGAGCATTATTAACCAGATTTAAAACAGCACTTATTAAGGCTTCTCGGTTGCATCGGATGTGTAATCCGGGTTCTGGATTAATCCAAATGCAAAAACTTTTACTGCTCGCCAGCGGAACTTCCATTGCGTCAAACAAGCCTTTTTGTAAATCAGCTAAAGTTATTACTTCATTAAGCGGTAATTCATTGCGAACGAATAACAGCATATCGCGCACTTGTCGCTCCATGTGCTGTAAGCGGCCCAATAATTTATGTGCAAAAGCTTGGCGTTTATCTATGTCTAATTCTTCACTGCATAAATGATTAGAATATAAAAGTGCTGCCGATAAAGGTGTTCTTATTTGATGAGCCAATGCTGAAACCATTTTTCCCATAGCGGAGAGTTTTTCGTAGCGTGCAACCTGTTGTTGTAATCGACGGGTTTCAGTTTGATCGGTGAGTAAAATAATTTGCCCCGTTTGATCAAACGATGCCGTGGCAATACTAATACGCTTGCCTTGATGTGTTGAAACTTCAAGGCCATCATCACTGCGCGGAGCAAAACATTCGCCGATAATATCCCGCCATTTACTTCCATCCAGTGAATTAGCCAACATACTTTTAGCGGCAGGATTACTTTGAACAACAAATCCACGTTCATCGAGCACGATGACGCCACCGGGTAAAAAATCTAATAGGGCTTGAATGCGTTCGGCTAACCGATGATTTTTTACATGCTCCTCCTCGCGCGCTTGTGAGACCTCGGTTAGCTCCCGCGTTAACTGGGCTACACGCCCCTCCAGTGTTCGGTAGGACTTACTTAAAAGCGTGGAGGTTTCATTAAAAAATTCGAATGCCCGAGCCAATTCCTGCGCACTGGGTTCACTGTGTGGTGACGGTGGCGAAATGGGCGGAGATATTGGCAGATGTATTCCTAGGTTGGACATAAAACCACTCAAGCGTTAAAAAAATGACACTAAGGGCGGTAATGCAAGCCTAATACCAAAACGAAATTCGACCCATTGCCACTGAATCATTGTTAGATAATCGGCAATTCTGCATACCTCCGCTATGCCGCCAACATCCTTTATAGATGTTGACTATAATTTCTCGGATACACAGGGGAGTTTTGAGTATTGCTGAAGCTGTGAGTGGTTTTGTAATGCCAATAGCGCCTGATATTTAAGAGTGGTTTTGTTTTGAATTTTATTTGTATTTTTAATTCGGTTTTGGTCTATGTCTTGGCCGTTTTTATTGAGTAGGTAAACTGTTGAAGCAGATAAGAATAATTGGATCATTATGCTCTGGCTTTCGTATATCTCAATTCGGATATAAAAGCAGATTATGATAGGTCATTACAAGCGCTTAATTCTTGCGCGTCACACTTTGGCATCATGCTTTAGTGGTGGTTCTTTTCGTGCAAAATTATTTAATTGTTTTTTGTGGGTTGCTTTTAGCATACCCAAAAATATTTTTTTGCACCTTGTTAGAATTCCTGGCTTTTATTTGCATAAAAAATATATTAGAAAACCTATTCTAGGTGTGCTTGGCAGCATATTGTTTACTCTGCCATTTACCACTTTGAGTTTTGCAATAAATAACCCGGATAACTTACATTTTGTTCATCTTCTAACGAACAATGCGGCGGAAAATTTAAATGCTATAGGCACGCCAAAATTCATTGCTCAGGATCGCATTGGTTATATGTGGTTTGTGGGTGAACACGGTATTGCACGTTACGATTCTAATCGAATACGCATATATAACATAAATTCAAAAAAATCAGTTTCACCGGCTACATACACTAATTTAGTAGAAGATAATAACGGTGTATTGTGGATTGGCAGCAATGCTGGCCTTGCTTATTACAGCCGCGATCTTGACCGTTTTGTATCCGTTGATGCTAATAGCTCTTTAAAATTTCCAAACAGTCATGTAACTGCCCTTGCCGCAGATAAATCTAACCGCCTTTATGTTGGCTCCTTAGACGGATTAGCGGTAATTTCCGCTGATAGAAACCGTGTAACACATTACCCAGGCAACCTGCCTGAACAACGTAAAAAAATTAACCATTTGTTTGTTGCGCCTAATCAACAGGTGTGGATTGGCACTGACCACAGTGGATTGCAGTTATTCAACCCAGATAGCGGAGAATTTAAATATTGGCATATTAATTTAGGCGCTGTAGAGGATGGCATTGTGCGCGTACTGGAGGACTCCAATGGAAATGTTTGGGCGGGTAGCTTTTCCATGGGGTTAGCCAAAATGAATGCCGATAAAGCTACATTTACACTTTATAAAAATGATAACCAAGTCGGCAGCTTAAAAAGCAACTACATTCGGGACATTTTTGAAGATGCGGATCGTCATCTTTGGATTGCTACAGGTACTGGCGGCCTTTCTCGATTTGATCCCACTTCTGCAAGGTTTAATACGCAAGAGCATGATCCATTTAATCCACATAGCTTAAGCTCAAGCCATGTACGCACCCTATTCCAAGACCGCCAAAGTAATTTTTGGGTGGGTACATTTCCAAATGGTATCAATTTTTACGATGCTAGAACCTCGCGTTTTACTGTATATAATCATCAAAAAAACCTGACACCATCACTGCCTAGCAATGACATTTACTCTATTTACGAAGATAAAGAAGGCATGATTTGGATTGGCAGTGCGGCGGGCCTTAGTGAATTAAACCCAACCACACAGAGCTTAAAAAATCATACTATTCACACACCTGAACTTAACCGTTCAAACGAAAAGGCCATTACATCAATTTTAGAAGATACACGGGGTTACTTATGGATTTGTAGTTGGGGCGAGGGTTTAAATCGATTTGATAGAGGTAATAACACTTTTAAACATTATGCCTTTAATAGCGCAGAGCCTAAAAACCTGCCTAGCCACCACCCTTGGCAGCTAGGATTAACCAAACAAAACGAACTGTGGGTTAGTTTTAACCCGCGTGGTGGTGTTGCGCGCTACCAACATGAAACGGATAATTTTGAACATTTTACCCATCAAATAAAAGATGAAAACTCATTGAGTTCAAATGACGTTCAGGCGTTATTACCGGATAAAAACGGTAATTTATGGTTGGGCACCATTGATGGTTTAGATTATTTGAATCTCACAACCATGCAATTTTCCCATTATTATCCCAATGCTAACGACTCACAAACCATTAATTGCGCCAACATTCTTTCTCTGTTGGAGGGTAAAGATGGCACTATATGGATTGGTACAGAATGCGGAGGGGTTAATATTTACAACCCTAAGTCCAATACGTTTAAATTTATAACCCCAAAAGATGGCCTGCCATCCGCTACAGTTACAAGCCTTTTGGAAGATAAACAAGGCTCTATTTGGGCCGCCACGATTAATGGCCTGGCGCGTATCAATCCGTTAACACTTGCAGTTGAAACACTTCGAAGTAGCGATGGTTTAGCGGGAGATCACATTGCCCACAATACGTTAATGCAGGATAAAAACGGTTATATTTGGGTTGGATCAACGCAAGGTTTAACGCGCTTTAATCCAGATATTATTAAGGCACCAACTGAGGCTCCTGTGGTGGTACTCACTGAATTTAGTGTGGGCCACGCAGAACAAATACCTGGCGCCCCCCATTCTGTATTAAAAAAATCCATAGAAGAAACCACAGAAATCCATTTAACTCACAAACAAAATACACTTCATTTTGAGTTTTCGGCTTTAAGCTTTAGCTCCTCTCAACACAATAAATACACTTACAAACTTGATGGATTCGAGGAGAATTGGAATACAGGCAATACAGCCACTTATACCGACTTAGACAGTGGCCGCTATGTGTTTAGGGTTAAAGCTGCCAACAGCGATAATGTATGGAATGAAACCGGGAAGCATATTACCCTAATTATTCACCCGCCATTTTGGCGCACCACATGGGCTTATTTTGGATACAGCCTAATACTCATTGCGTCCGTCATTTATTTTATGCGCAAAATTAAAGATTCGATTGCTGCGGATAAATACAAAAATTTAGCCACTATGGATCCCTTAACAGGAATTTATAATCGCGTTGGCATTGCGGCAATTGTAGAGGGATTGTTTATTAATAGTGAAATGAAGCAAGGCGTATGTCTTTTAATGCTGGATGTGGATCATTTTAAACGAATTAATGACCGCCGGGGCCATGAGGCGGGAGATAGGATATTGCAGGAATTGGTGGTTTTAATTAACCGCAATATCCGCACGGGAGATTATTTTGCACGTTGGGGCGGTGAAGAATTTATTCTATTATGCCCAAGCACCACACTGAATAACGCAAAGAATTTAGCCGAAAAACTTCGTCTTGCCTGTGCAAATTATTTTTTTGAAGCCAAAAGTGCGCCGATTGGCGTCACGCTCAGCATAGGGATTGCTTGCTGCAAGCCCGAAGATGATTTTACCCTGCTGCTTAAGCGCGCAGATAATGCCTTATATAGGGCAAAGAATTCAGGGCGCAATTGCATTGAAGTGGAAGATATAAAAAGCTAACTGGCCTGGCTGTTAGCTTAAATCGCCAGATGTATTTTGGGTGAAATACTTCCGCCAAGTAATAAATGAAATTTCCGCTATTATGCCCATAATAAATCCATACAAATGCGCATCAACTGCTACCGCAACACCAATAAGCGATTGCAAATAATTCACGTCATAATTTGGCAGGTGCTCTAAACCTATTTTTATACTCAAACCACCAAAAAATATCAACGCCACCAGCGGTGCGCGGCGCCAGAAATGCAATAAAGAAAAACACAGCACACCAATAAAGGCACCTGAATAACCGCGATAAATGCCAATTTCCGGATTAAATAAAATTAGCCCAAAAGCTACTGCGGATAAAACCGCTGTTTGCACCAATGCCCAAGTGCGCATGGGTAATTCATCTAAAAAACTGTACTGTACAATCGCAAGGCCAATGGCGTTCATCAGGCTATGATTAAAACCAAAATGCACCCACTGCCCGGTAAATAGGCGCCAATATTCACCCTGTTTAATTAATTCCGCATTAAAATCCAAGCGCGCACAAACTGATTCGGGCAATAAGCCACCCAAAAAAATAATGGCAATAAAAAACCAAGGAATTAAACGCGCCATATTATTGGCCTAAAATGCGGTAGGTTCCGTCGGCATATAACAAGGGGGATAAAGAATCTTTGCGGGTATTAACACTCTGTACCTGAGCGATCACCACAAGATGGGTTCCATAGGGAATGAGTGTTTCCACTTGAGTAAAAAAAACTGCCTCGGCATCCGCTAAATATGGAAGTACACCCTGCCAATGCCAGGCTTTATTGAGTAAGCGTTCAGCATGTTGGGCTGGATCGGCGCACAAGCGTGCCAAAGCTTGGTGACTGGAGTGCAAAACATTTACGGCAAGCGGTAAACCCGGTGCCAATAACGCAGCGAAGCGGCTTTCATTGTTCACACAGACCAATAATGATGCGGGATTAGCAGTAACAGAAGTGACAGAGCTGACCGTCATCGCCTGAGCTTCACCCTCTTCATTGGTGGCTGTAACAATACACACACTGGTGGCCAAACGGCGCATTCCCAATTTTAAACTTTCGGCTAATGGGTCAATCATAAACGAATCCGATATAAACAGGCGCTCATAATACCTTGCCAAGCCCTGGCTGCCTACGCTCAATTGACTTGGTAAAATTTATTTGCATTTAGAAACTATAGGGCACCTCCGGAAATTCACTTTTCGTGTGCTCACTTCGTTATTTTCGTACTCAGTCGGTCATTTATATCGCATAAACTCCCTCCTTCGGCTTTGGCATCCTGCGCCGCTCTACCTTCTGCATCCATGCAGTCGTCCGTGCGAAAATGCCTTGCGATCATCACGAAAATTGAATTTCCGGAAGCACCCTATAGTTGGATCTACAGCGTTTTTTCTAATTTAATCACCTCAGCCTATATTATTTAATCCCACGAGTTAAATCGCGCACCCAAAATCGTGCTGGGTGAATATATTTCCACAGTTCAATACTGATGGGTAAGGGTTCACCCGTGATTAATGCGGCAATAATAACCGCAGCCAAAGGGCTGTAGGTTAAACCCCGCGAACCCAACCCAGCAATACAATACAGCTGCGGATAAAAACTGGCAGGCTCGTCTATATTGGCTAACCGATTGGTGTTGTATGCTTTAAATTGCTGAAGAAATTCAGCGCGTGGCAAGGGGCCAACAATAGGTAAATAATCCGGTGTTACACAACGTAAACCTGCGCGATCACTTATGGGTTCGAGATGGTTAAACCGAGTTGATAATTGTGCAGCGTTAAATAAGTTAAGTGTTCTATCTTCATCCAGAATCGCTAAGCTCGCAGATTTAGGATTAAAACTCGCGCCTGTACTCATTACACCATTTGCGGCAGGTGCAATATACCCTTCACCGCACAAAACACAGCGTAAATCTTCAATGGCTTTTACAGTTGTCACTTGCCCGCGAATAGATTTTATTTTTATGGCTTGCGCCTCTTCAAAACAAAGGGAATTTTGTGCGCTGGCAATTATTACCTGATCAAAATCACCTAATTCGCAATGCCATTGCCTGTTGTTATACGTCAGTTTTTTTATTTCAGTGAATTCTTTAATGTGTATGTTCGTGTGATCTGCCAAGGTGCGACACAATTGCTTTGGATTTAACCAACCCGCTTGCGGAAACCATAAAGCGTTCTGTTTAATCTCAACACCCGCAAGGGTGCTGGCCTGCTGAGCGGTTACGCCCTCTACCCAATAATTATTGCCTGCAAACCGTTGTGTTATAGCGTTATGGCTTGCATTGTTGTTTAGGAAATCTAATAGGCCAGTTTGTGCGCCCGCTTTTTTGTATAAATTATTAATCTGATAATAACGACAGGAAAATAAAAATGCGGCTAAATTAAAATCCGCAAATGGCCCGGAGGTGTGGGATAAAGTAGCGTATACCACGCCCTGGGAATTGCCAGAGCCACCTGATGCCAGTTGCTGCGCATCGGTTAATGTAACCTTAAAACCGCGTTCAGCTAATGCAAAGGCGGTATGACACCCCGCCATACCGCCCCCAATAATTAATACGTTTTTTCCTGTGCTGCGGGGGGCATCGGTAAGGTGCCAATGGCTACCACACCTGCGTTTGGGCGGGAAATACCGGCTAAAAGGTAAGCATGTTGCGGTTAACATTGCCCGTTTATGGCGAAACCCCGGTTGTTTTTGCCAGGCGAATCCTGCCTCAGCTAAACCTTTTTTTACGATGGCTGCCACGGTAAAAGTAGTGAGTGTGGTGCCTGGCGCACTTAAGTTAGCCAAGGCAATAAATAATTCTTTTTGCCACATACTTGGGTTTTTTGCGGGTGCAAACCCATCTAAAAACCACGCGTCTACCGCAAAGGATTTACCGCCAAGATGTACATTATTCTGCTTATGCATCATCTGCTCACCCAAGTGATGCGGCAGAAATTGTGAGAATGCAGCGGTGGCATCGTCAAATATTATTGTTAAATGGACATTGCCTGAAAAACAACAGCGGAAATACTGTTTATTTTCATCATTTAAAAACACCGGCGGGTAGGCGGCCAATAATTGCTCGGACAACGCTGTTAATTCTGGCCAAAGTTTGACTGCTCGTGTTAGATCCGCACGGCTTAACGGATATTTTTCCGCTGAAATAAAATGCAAGTGCGCGCTGGCCGGTGCGCTTTGCCGCCATAATTGCCAGGCAGCCAGAAAATTAAGCCCCGTGCCAAACCCTGTTTCGCCAATGACAAAAATTTCGTACTCAGCCAAATTAGAGAAACGTGCAGAGAGATTATTATGTTCGATAAAAACGTAATGCGTCTCAGCAAGGCCGTGCTCTTTGGCAAAATATACATCGTCAAAATCGGCAGAGTTTGGCTCGCCTTGTTCATCCCAAATAATGTGGGCGCGCCTGGGCAGCTTAGGTTCCATAATTTAATAGGTATTGCGCATTAAACTGACCACTGTATTTTTAATTGATCACACCAGGTTTTAATGCGTGTATCACTTAATTCATATTGAGTTTCTTCATCCAAGGCTAAGCCGACAAAAAATTGCCCGTCTGGAGTTAATGCTTGGCTTGCCTCAAATTGATAGCCTTCTTTCGGCCAATACCCTACACATTTAGCTCCGCGCTGTATTAATTTTGCGTGTAAATAACCCATAGCATCCAGAAACCATTCTGGGTAGCCTAGCTGATCACCCAATCCATATAATGCTATTTCTCGCCCGGATAATTCTAAATCGTTTAATTCCGGCCAAATTTCGTCCCAGTCTTCTTGTAACTCGCCGTAATCCCATGTGGGTATACCCATAATAATACGGGTATAAAATTGGCAGCTCGCCAGGGGTGCTTCATCAATATTAAATAAATCAACTTGTTCTACCCCTAAATACTGGGCAATTTTTTCGCCCGCCATTTGGGTATAACAAGTAGAGGAGCCGTAAAATAAACCTATTTTTTTACGCATGAATATTATTCACCCAGGTTTCAAGCCATTTTAGTGCTTCTTGCACTGGATCGTTAGTATAAAGCGCATCAATAATAAAAATATCCTCTGTGGGATGTGCGGCGCTATCAATTAAAGCGGTATAAATATCGCGGCCAGATTGTGCAAAATTGGGATAAGCGCTATCGCCTAACGCAAGCACTGCAAATTGCTGCTCGGGCAAATACAGGCCTTTACTCAGGCTTTGATAAAAAGGCCATAAATTAGAGGGAATATCGCCGGATCCGGTTGTGGAGGTGCAGATTATCCACGGCCCTGCCTCTTCAGGAATGCGCCCATCTTCTATAAGGGCCACGGAAAAACCTAGAGAATTTAATTGCCGCTGCATAGCACACGCGCAAGCCAATGCGGTGCCCGTTACACTGCCCACCAGTAGGCTCACCCTGGCCATAAGCACCTCATCAGCGTTAAAAAGCGCAATGGTAAGGGTTTTTACGGGTATTGCACAGTTGTGCATAGGGTACTTTTCAGATTTAAGGGCACCTCCGGAAATCCACTTTTCGCGTGCTCGCTTCGTTATTTTCGTACTCAGTCGGTCATTTATACCGCATAAACTCCCTCCTTCGACTTTGGCTCCTCGGCTTGGGCATCCTGCGTCGCTCTCGATTTCATTCCTGATGAAATTCTACCTTCCCCGTCCGTGGGGTCGTCCGTGCGAAAATGCCTCGCGATTATCACGAAAATTGAATTTCCGGAGGCGCCCTTAACACACTTAAAAACCCTTCTTTTAAACTTGACCTAAATCAGCAATTTGGCAAGTTGCCTAGATTTTCACCAAGCGGCTGATTACAATGCGCGCCCTAAATTGTCGGGGGTTGGATATGAGTAAAATAGTGGTTGCCGCTATGTATAAGTTTGTGGCCTTGCCAGATTTTGGCGCGCTGCGTGAACCGTTATTAAATTTTTGCATGGCGCAGGGCATTAAAGGCACCTTGCTGCTGGCCCATGAGGGTATTAATGGCACGGTGGCCGGCAGCCGTGAGGCCATCGATGCGTTGATTGTTTATCTGCGTCAAGATGCGCGCCTGGCGGATATTGAATACAAAGAATCTTTTGAAGATCAGCAAGCGTTTTACCGCATGAAGGTAAAATTAAAAAAAGAAATTGTAACGATGGGCATCGAAAATATCGACCCTAACCAAGATGTTGGCATCTATGTGGATGCCAAAGACTGGAATAATTTAATCAGTGACCCGGACGTTGTTCTTGTGGATACGCGTAATTATTATGAATATTCTATTGGCACATTTAAAAATGCCATAAATCCAAACACCACAACGTTCCGTGAATTTCCGCATTATGTTGCCACTCAATTAAACCCCAACATACATAAAAAAGTAGCCATGTTTTGCACTGGCGGCATCCGCTGTGAAAAATCCACCGCTTACTTAAAACAACAGGGTTTTGGCGAGGTATACCATCTTAAGGGTGGAATTTTAAAATATTTAGAAGAAATACCAGAGAATGAAAGCCTGTGGCACGGTGAGTGTTTTGTATTTGATAACCGCGTTGCAGTCAACCATCAATTAGAAAAAGGCCAGTACGATCAGTGTCATGGATGCAGGCACCCCATTACCGAAGCAGATAAACAATCAGAGTATTATTTAGAGGGTGTGGCGTGCCCACGTTGTTATGAACAACAAACACCGGATCAGCGTATGCGATTTGCTGAGCGACAAAAACAAATGCAATTAGCTAAAGCACGGGATCAATTGCATGTGGGTGCGCCACCACCGGCACGACAAAAAATTCCTTCTGATAAATAGGGAAATAGGTAAACCAACTGTAATTCAGGTTTCCTACAGCTTATTTACCGAGAAAGGGTAAAAGCCAGTTGAACACACACCATTTCGGACTAAAATGACTAGCGCTAGTCTCAGCGCGGGTTTAAGTCGTTATTCTTTAGTGTCTATAAGCTAAACCACTGGGCGACCTACCAGTGTCAGCTTGTAGCATCATCATGGCCCTTAAGCCTAAAAACCACAGATGAATCACCCAAGCCTGCGCAACCTACAGGTAATATCTAGCAAAAGTTAAAAATATCGGCCAACCAATAGGTTGCCGTTCATTTTCAGCTTTCACTAACCGCACCAATGCTTACACAGTTTTTGTGCGTTCAAATGAGGTTTCTAGGTTAAACCCACTCATCATTCAACTAAAAATAAAAGGTACTGATATGGCTTTCTCCAACACTTCACCTTGGGTGCCCCTTTTAATGGCTGGGGTATTAACCAGTTCGTTAGTGGCTTGCGGCTCGGGTAAAAAAACTACTACTCCACCTAGTGCCAGTAGCAGCTCCTCTTCAAGCTCTTCTAGTTCATCAAGCTCGTCCAGCTCTACCTCTTCAAGTTCCAGTTCTTCAAGTTCTAGCAACTCTTCAAGTTCATCCAGCTCAAGTTCTAGCTCCAGCAGTTCATCGGGCAGCGCTTTGATATCGCTGATCTCTACCGATGGTACCTTTTCTTCAGGTAAAGGCGCTTTTTGGGCGGGTTTAAAAGATGCTTCTGCGACCTATGCAGGTGAGTTCAAAGCCACTATTGATGCGGTATCCGCTAATGATTATGAGGTACAGCTGACGCATTCAATAACAATCACTAAAGATAAAACCTACACCATTTGTTACTACGCCAAAGCTGAAGCAGCTCGCACCATTGACGCCTACATAGATGGTGGCTCAGACAATTCCTATGCCCCCTACAGTGAAAGTAAACAAACACAAACATTGTCCACTGACTACCTACAGTTTGCGCAAAAATTTACAGCAAGCGCCACTGATGCCACGGCACGCTTGGCGTTTAACCTGGGCAAGAGCGATGTAGACGTTTACCTGGATAACATAGCTGTCTATGAAGCGGATAGCTGCCCCAATAATACGCCCTCAGCTCCAAGCTCTAGCTCTTCCAGCAGCTCAAGCGGCATCCCCTACAACGCCAATGTAACCAGCCTGAAATCCTTAGAATCATTTCCCATCGGTGCTGCGGTATCCGGCTCGGATGCATCCAAGTACAACATTGCAACTGTACAAGCTGAAAAAACCGTAGTTGAAAAACATTTCAGCCAAATTACCTCTGCCAATATTATGAAGGTGAAATATCTACACCCTGCGTTGGATTCTTATACCTTCACCGAGGCCGATGCCTTGGTAGATTACGCAAAATCTAAAAACATCAGCGTGCATGGCCATGCCTTGGTTTGGCATTCGGATTATCAAGTACCTGACTTCATGAAAAAATGGGCCGGTACGCCCGAAGAGTTTTTAACCATGCTAGATACACATGTCACCAGCATTGTTGATCACTTTGAAATAAGCGGTAATGTGAAAAGTTGGGATGTGGTGAACGAAGCCATTAACGACAGCAACCCAGCAGGTTTCCGCACAGATTCAGCGTTTTATATTAAAAGCGGTAATAGCGCTGTTTATATCGAGCGCGCATTTAAAGCCGCACGCGCAGCAGACGCTAATGTAAAGCTGTATTACAACGACTACAACATTGAAGAAAACCTCGGCAAAACCACTAAATTAATAGAGATGTTGACCGATTTCCAAGCGCGTGAAATTCCTATTGATGGCGTGGGTTTTCAGATGCATGTATTTCTGGATTATCCTTCCATAAGTGCAATTAAAGCTTCTATGCAAAAAGTAGTTGATAAAGGCCTGCGCGTTAAAATTACTGAATTAGATGTGGACATGAATAACCCCTACAGCACTCCCTACGTAAAGGCAGTCACCTTCACTGAACCAATGGCTTTGGAGCAGAAAAAACGTTATTGCGAAATAGTTACTGCATACAAGGAAACCGTGCCGGTGAATCAACGTGGCGGGATTTCTGTTTGGGGTACCACAGACGCCAATAACTGGCTAGATGGCTTTAGGCACGAAGGGGAGGCTATCGCCTGGCCTTTATTGTTTGATAATAATTACAACGACAAACCCGCATTGCGCGGTTTTGCTGACGGCCTTCAAGGGGTTGCCTGCACTAATTTATAAATTTATACACGTGCAAAAGGCCCCAAATGGGGCCTTTTTTATGGGGCAAAATCAGGTTTTTAAGTTTACTTTGGAATGATAAAACCCATAAGAAAAATAAAGGACTAAACCTGCACCCAACCAATAAACAAACCGCTCATAAGTGTGGTGCGGCAAAAAACCAATTAGGGCCGAGCAGAAAATAGCACCTAAAATACAGACAAAAACCCCGCCTGGAATTTTAAAAGGGCGCGGTGCATTGGGCTGAGTATGGCGCAAAACAATTACACCAACACACACCAAAACAAACGCAAACAAGGTGCCGATATTGACTAATTCAGCCAAGGCGCCTAAGGGAACAAACCCCGCCATTAAAGCTATTAATAAGCCGCATAACAGTGTGTTTTTAACCGGCGTTTGTGTTTTGGGGTTTACCTCTGCGAATATTTGCGGCAACAAACCATCACGCGCCATAGCAGTAATAATACGTGTAAGCCCATAAAACAAAACCAACATTACAGTTGTTAAACCTGCAATCACACCAGTTGCTACCAGTGCTGAAGCCCAGTGAATACCAACATGTTCTAAAGCAAAAGCCACTGGCGAGGGCACATTTAATTCAGAAAATGGAATTATTCCAGTTAACACACCTGAAACCACAATATAAATGAATGTGCAAAAAAAGAGAGAACCGATAATACCTAAGGGTATATCACGCTGTGGTTGATTAGCCTCTTCCGTTGCCGTAGAAACCGCATCAAACCCAACATAGGCAAAAAACACTACCGATGCGCCCGCCAATATACCTATAGGCTTACCGGATTCATCATGAGAAAACCAACCGAAGGGTGCAAATGGGCTCCAATTTTCACTATCAATATGAAAAACCCCCACACTTACAAATATAACTATTGCCAATAATTTAATAAACACCATGCCAGTATTGAGTTTGGCACTTTGTTTTACACCCACAATCAACATAACTGTTAGCAGCAATACAATAATAAATGCCGGCAGATTAACCAAACCTGCACCTTCCGGCCCACTCGCCCAGGGGCCGCGCGTTAAAAAAACAGGTAAATCAATGCCTATTACATGCAATACATTATTAAAATAACCGGCCCAACCATTGGCTACAGCTGCTACCGCCACGCCATACTCTAAAATTAAATCCCAGCCGATAATCCAGGCAATTAATTCACCAAAGGCGGTATACGAATAACCATAGGCACTTCCCGAGCCGCCCACCATCGCCGAAAATTCAGCGTAAGCAAAAGCGGCAAATGCACAGGCCACCCCCGCCACAATAAATGACAATACCACCCCCGGCCCGGAAGTTGTAGCGGCGGCGATGCCGGTTAATACAAATATTCCAGTACCAATAATGGCGCCAATACCCAACAAGGTTAAATCAAATGCACTTAAGCAGCGTTTTAATTCTTGTGGCTGAGGTGAATCAATGGGTTTTTTACGCAACAATTTTACAAACAATGGGTGGGCAAATATAGACATAACCATAATTCCAAGTTAAATAGTCATCAACAGATCAAGAAAAATATTTTAACCAGCGCCCTAACACGGACATCGGTTTATAGAGGATTTTCCTCGTGCTTGAGGATACCGAGTATTCTGGTGGTGGCGGAAAAACTCTACCTCGTTCATAGGCGCACTTTCAGGATGGTGACTTTGCATGTGGGCTAGATAATTCTGATAATCCCCCTGCCCTACCATTAAATTGGCGGCTTGTTGGCAAAGCCGAAAAAAAACTTTTAAAGATGTTTTTTTCGTATTTTTAATGACTGAATCGCTCATGGGTTTATCTCTACAATAATATTTTTTAGGCGAGCTTGTCGATTGCGCCAGAGGCTATGTAGTGAAAACCCCAATATACTCACCACTACCGAAATAAAAATTACTGTCATAGTGGCATCCACATAATCATTAAAAACCACTTGCTGCATTTGCCCTATGGATTGAGTCGGAGGCAAAATTTTACCCTCAGCCAAACCCTGACCATATTTTTGTGCGTGCGCTAAAAAACCAATTTTCGGGTCACTTGAGAATAACTTTAAACTGCTGGCATAGAGTGTAATAAGTAAAATCCACGCGGCGGGTAGCGCGGTGATCCATACGTAAGATTGTTTACCCATGCGCACTAAAATGACACTGAGTACAATTAATGCCATACCCGCAAGCATTTGGTTAGCAATACCAAAAAGTGCCCACAGGCTGTTAATGCCTCCAAAAGGGTCGGTAACGCCCACATATAAAAAATAACCCCAACCAGCTACCGCTAAAAAAGTGGCCAGAATATTAGCGCCCCAAGATTGTGTATTCGCCAATTTAGGTACGGCGCTACCCAGTAAATCTTGGATTAAAAAACGACATACACGGGTGCCTGCATCCAAGGTGGTTAAAATAAATAAGGCTTCAAACAAAATGGCGAAGTGGTACCAAAAAGCCATTAATGTTTTACCCCCTAAAAACCCCGCTAAAATATTAGCCATCCCCAAAGCAAAACTGGGTGCGCCACCGGTGCGCGATAATATTGATGTTTCACCTACGTCTTTGGCTATTTGGGTCAGCATTTCCGGTGTAATCACAAAACCCCATTGGCTTATCACTTGGGCTGCATCTTCTACTGTTTTACCAATTACTGCGGCGGGGCTATTTAAAGCAAAATAAATACCCGGCTCTAAAACACACGCAGCAATCAACGCCATAATGGCAACAAAAGATTCCATCAACATGGCGCCGTATCCGATGGGTAAAATATGGCTTTCTTGCGCTAACATTTTAGGTGTGGTGCCAGAGGCCACCAAAGCATGGAAACCGGAAATAGCGCCACAGGCAATCGTAATAAATAAGAAAGGAAATAATGAGCCAGCAAATACTGGGCCGCTGCCATCAATAAAAGGGGTAACGGCGGGCATTTTTAATACTGGGGCTGTAATTAAAATACCCAAAGCCAAAACCACAATAGTGCCGATTTTTAAAAAGGTAGACAGATAATCTCGCGGTGCAAGCAGTAGCCAAACCGGTAATACCGCTGCTACAAAACCATACCCCATTAAACCGATGGCCAAGGTTTCTACTGAAAGTGACAGCCATTCCTGTGCCGGGGGCCAATGGCTCACCCATTCGCCTCCCACCAACGCGGCCATTAACAAAATAAATCCAATGAGCGAAACTTCGCCTATTTTTCCAGGCCGCACATAACGTGAATAAAGCCCCATAAATACAGCGATAGGGATGGTCGCTGCGATGGTAAATACACCCCAAGGGCTATGCGCCAA
>JBEGTZ010000158.1:0-9290 GCA_041179125.1 Pseudomonadota bacterium
GCCCATCTAGCAAAAGTTTAAAATCTCGAACAACCAATAAGGTTGCCCTTCATTTTAAACTTTCACTATCTGTACCAATGGCTTACACAGCTTTTGGGCGCTCAACTGAGGTTTCTAGGATGACGGGGCGAATACGGCAGCGCGGCGCCACCATCATCAGTTTGTTGGTGGGCATGGTGGTGTCCATGTTGGCGATTTTGGCCAGCCTGTCGATGTTCCACAATTTGGTGCGCGTCTCCGCTGAAGCCAAAACCGACGCCCGCCAGGAGGGCGATTTGAGCCTGGCCGCGCTGCGCTTGGAAACGGAACTTCAAGCCGCAGGCTTCAACATGAACCGCGCCCCCGCTGCCGGGCGCAATTTGGATTTTTTAGCGGTGCCCGCACTCAATGGCCGCTCTGATGTGGCCTGGCGCTTTAACGACGGCGTGGGGTTTATCTGCCGCCGCGCCACCTCCCGCATCAGTGCCGAGGGCCTGTATCGGCTGGAAATTTTTAACGCCAGAGCCGCTGTGTGTACCGCCGCCTGGGCACTCACACAAGCGGTGGTCACTGACGACGACCCGGCCACAACAGCATGGGTGTGGGCGGAGCGGTTGGTTGAACTGCGCCTGCAAAACCTTAACGCGGCCGCAGCCCCTGTGTTTAGCAAACCGCTGATTGAATTTGCCACGGCGGTTAACGACCGCGCCTGTATGCCATTTGGCGCTGCCGCCACACTGCCAGCAGGCGCGGTGGCAGCGGTGCATCCTGAATTGATTATCGGTGTATTTGATGTGGCGACGGTGTACCGGACACCGGCGGCAGGCGCCCCCGCACCCAGCGCTAACCGCTTCCACACCTTGTGTATGGTGAATGTTGTGCAATGAACCTAAAAACCTCAGTTGGATCACCCAAGTCTACACAACCCCTTGGCCCGCCTAGCAAAAGTTAAAAGTTTCGAACAACCCATAAGGTTGCCCTTCATTTTTAACTTTCACTATTCGCACTAATGGCTTACACAGCTTTTGGGCGCCCAACTGAGGTTTCTAGGATGAAGCTAGAAATCAGTGAACAGCCTGTTGTTCCATTTGTTGCCGTGCTGAACCTGGGGACAAGAAATAACCGTTTTTAGATCAGTTTTTCAATGAACGTATACCACGAGTGAACGCTATGCCTAGTAAACCGTTAAGTACTCAGCGGGGCGCCGCCACCATTATGATGTCGATACTGGTGGGCTTTAGCATCACCGCGATGGGCGTAGCGCTGATGTTTAATGTGCAAAACGCGCAGGATAAACAGCTCACCGCGCAAGCCCAAGTGGGTGTGCAAAACCTGGCCTGGGCGGGCAGCGAAACCATTCGCCAGGTGTTAATGGCGATGCCGCTGGAGGTGATCAACGTGCTGCCGCTGAACGACGAACTCACCGCCCTGGATACCAGCAATGTGGCGGGTTTACAGGGCCGCTTAACCCCTACGATTATCAGCCGCGTTGACGTACCGGCGGCCAATGGCGTGGCCAAACACACCGCCATCACGGTAGATCTCGCCTCGGTGAACGAAACCGCCCAGGTGGGCACCACCTTGCAAATGGTGTACGGCATTTTTAACTCCGCCGCGCCGCTGCTGCCCAGCCTCAACCCCATCACCTTCTATCACGATGCAGGTCTTGAAGGCAGGGTGAACTTTAGAAATATAGCGCCGGGCGGTGAAACCCTCACGGTGAAAGGTTCGGTCACATTTACCAGCCAGGTGACGGGCGTGAACACCGTGCGCGCCACCGGGGATGTCACCATCAACAACCCAGGCGTCGTGCTTAAAGACGTGTACGCCAACGGCACCGTGACCGTCTCTGGCGACGGCAAAATCCTCGACAAACTAGTGGGCCTTGCGGGTGTGAACCTCATTCAAGGCTTTGCAGGCAGTGTGTATTCCAACGGCAATATCAACTACACAACCGCAGCCCCCTTAAGTGGCGGCAGCAATATTGTCTCCGCCGTGGCAGCACGGGGCGCCGTTACCATCAACAACCAGAACAATTTAATTTTTAACGAAGTCAACAGCCTGCTCACCACCAGCCTTAGCGGTTGTAGCGCGGGCACCTGTTTTAAACGGGTAGAAGCCACAGGCCGCTTAACCCTGTACCCGCCAACCCTTGAGCGGGGCTACAGCAGAGCAGGTATCACCTGTAGCCCGCCGCCGCCCGGCCCTGTGCCCGCCAACTTACAACCGAGCATTGAGGCGGTAGCGCCCAGCTTTACCGGCTGTGCCAACAGCGTCGCCAACAGCAAATTCCGCACTTCCACACCCAGCGTTAAAGTGATTTTGCAGTTGCCCCCCGTCGAAATGACGCCACTGAATATCGACGTGTGGGACCACCAAGCCAACGCCAATTATTTTATTCGCTACGACGGCAGCCGCAGCCTGGTCACAGTCAAAAACGTCAAGCGCGGCAGCACGGCGCTCAATGGCGAATTTGAATTGGTGCGCTCAGGCGCATTGGGTTACTTGTGCCCTTTGAATGCTAGCGGCGTGCAAATAATCGGTTGTTTAACCAACCCCAGCAAAAATGTCTTCTGCACCGATAATTGCTGGACGGTTCAAGGCGGCGGCTCCACCGCTGGCGCGGCACCGAATACCTTTCTTTTGGAAGGCCACGTAGCCCCCGGTGTTATTTTCTTTGATGGCAACCTCAGCCTAAAAATGACCAAACTCTCCCCCGCATCCTTCCTCGCCGCAGGGTTTATCAAAACCGAAGGCAATACCGGCAAAAGCCTGGCGTTGAACTTTGCCGGCCCCAGCGGCGGCACTGAAGCGGGAACCGCACTCGGCGGCGTCTGTTCAAACTTAGCCAATGCACAGCTAAACCTTATCCCAACCAACTTTTGCCAAACCCCCTACAACAGCACCGCCGCAGGCAACCTAGGCAACGTAGCCTTGATGGCAGGCGGCAAGCGCAGAACCGTCGTCACCACATCCGCCACCTACCAAAGCAGCGACCGAGCCTCTGAAACCACCACAGGAAACATCACCACCCGCATCACCCCTAATGCAGGCACCGGCATCACCCTCACCGAAGTCATCACCTACCAAGCCTACAAAGGTGGCGACATCCAATTAGCGGCAGACAACGTGATTTTCGGCTCCATCATGGCGGGCAACATGTTAAAAACCGAAGGCACCAGCACCATTTATGGCTACATCGTCTCCTCCGCCTTGGCGCGCAGCACCAGTGGAGGCGGCGGAACGGTCTATAACGATGGCGGCCTAGGCCTAACCCAAAACCGCCTAACCGCCGCCACCAACATAGACCACAGCATCAACCCCCAGTACTACGAAGGCAAAACCCTGCCCGGCGTTAGCAGCGGCCCCCCGGCAGCCAGCGGCCCCAACGATGTGCGGGTACTGCGCTCGCGGTATTTGTAATGCGCAAGTCCATAGGTTGGGGTGATAACCCCAACATCCCAGCCATCTGTGAGCACACAGCTCGCCATAAATAAAGGCGGCGTTTTAACCTAGAAACCGCAGTTGAGCGCCCAAAAGCTGTGTAAGGCACGGGTAGCGGATAGTGAAAGTTAAAAATGAAGGGCAACCTTATTGGTTGTTCGAAATTTTTAACTTTTGCTAGCCGAAGCCTGAGGACTTGCGCAGACTTGGGTGATTCAACTGAGGTTTCTAGGTTTAATCTGTTCTCACCACAGGATGGGCTGTTGAGGTTCGCAAGCTCACCACCAACCTACACAACTGATGCGTTGATTTTGCTGTGGACGCTGCGTGGGCAATTGATTGCCCACCGATTAAAAGGCATTTTTAATTTTTGCGTATTAACTCTGTGCCCTACTTAATTTATTTCTCGTCAATATTCCACGCCGCCAAATGCACCGCCCACACCGTAAAAACCGTACGCCCGCAATCCTAAAACCCCGTATTGATACGCCCCCGCAAACCTATTAGCGTCAATATTTTTTTCGTTAACAAAAGAACAATGTCTTGTGATACTTCTGTGAGGATTACCCAAGCGTAATCAAGTCCAATGGCGGCACGTTGCAACCGGCGCAGTGTGGTTAAGCAGGTGGCAGCTCCTCCCATTCACATACGGACTCAATTTATGAAAACTTTTATTAAATTATCAACCTCTGTTCTTGCGCTCACCGTGGCTGCACTTACCGCAAACCTAAGCTTTGCCGATGACATGGATTATTCTGGCGAGACCCTTTACACGCAAACCAATGGGTTAAAAAACCAAGTGCTGGCTTATCAATTAAACCGCTGGGGAGACGTGGTGAATAGCCAGCACTATGATACTGGCGGCAAAGGTACAGCGGCGGGCCTTGGCAACCAAGATGCACTGGCAGTCAGCCGTGATCAGCGGTTTTTATTTGCCATAAATGCAGGTAGTAATGATGTTTCAGTATTTCGCGTAACACACAAAGGATTGGTACTCACTGACCGCGCCATGGAAATGGGCATGAAACCTGTGAGTATTAGTGTGCATGATGATTTGGTTTATGTAGCCAACGCAGGCGATGATTCTATTTTTGGTTTTAAATTTGATAGTAAAAAAGGCAAATTAAAACCCATGAAAAATTCCCACCGCAAACTAGGCGGTATGGCGACTGGAGTTGCCGATATTCAATTTGATAAAGATGGCGATACGCTGGTCATTACGGAAAAAGCTGCCAATAAAATTACCAGTGTGACGCTTAATGATGATGGCTTGCCTGTAAATATTATGAGTATTAATTCCACCGGCAATACACCATTTGGTTTTGCCTTTGGAAAACGCGGCCAATTATTTGTGTCCAACGCTGAAGGCGGCGCTGCAAATGCCTCTACCGTATCGGCTTACAAATTAAAAGAAAGCGGTAAATTAGAGCCGATTGGCAATGCCGTTGCGGCAGGACAAACCGCAGCCTGCTGGTTGGTTACCACACCTAATGGCCGCATGGCATTTACAGCCAATACACCAGCGGACAGTATTTCCACCTTTGCGATTGATAAAACAGGCCACCCACGTTTATTAATGCCTCAAGCCGCCACCGCCAGCAAGCCCACCGATTTAGCCATAAGCCGCGATGGCGATATGCTCTATAGCTTAAATAATGGCGATAACAGCATAGGTATTTACCGCGTGTCGCGCAGCGGAGAAATAATACCTATGGCACCCATTACCAATATTCCAGCCGGAGCAACAGGGTTAGTCTCAATGGAAACCCAGTGGAATTGGTAGAAGTTAATGGTGGGTTTCTAGGTTTAATTCTATTCTTCAGCACATCGTTGCCAAAGCTGAGCCTTAATATAAATTGTGCGGCCTAGGATAATCCTAGAAACCTCAGTTGAGCGCCAAAAAGCTGTGTAAGCCACGGGTAGCAGATAGTGAAAGTTTAAAATGAAGGGCAACCTTATTGGTTGTTCGAAATTTTAAACTTTTGCTAGATGGGCCAAGGGGTTGCGCAGACTTGGGTGATTCAACTGATGTTTCTAGGATAATGACAAGGTGCAAGTTACCATGAGCGGCTTAGCTGTTTAACCGTAGCGCCACGGGTATATCCCGTGGTGATTGGAGCACCCCTATGAGCGCTATTAGCCACTTGCCACCGATTAAAAAACGCCGCTTTTTAATTGTGGAAGATGAATTGGATTTGGCGAATTTATTAATTTTACACCTGCAGGATTTTAATGCGGAAATAGTTTGTGTGGATCGAGGCGATGTGGCATTACAGATTGCACAACAAGAACATTGGGATGTATTAATTTTAGATTTACGCCTGCCGGGCATGGATGGATTAGAGGTCTGCCGTCAATTAAGGGCAAAATCAGTAGAGATGCCCATCCTCATGTTAACTGCGCGCTCGGCGGAGCTTGACCGCGTATTAGGGCTTGAGCTTGGCGCCGATGATTATTTAACAAAACCCTTTAGTGCAATGGAATTAGCCGCTCGCGTTAAAGCTCTTTTGCGTCGCAGTGAGCGGAACAATGCACCACCTGTCACTGCCGAAACTTTACAATTTAATTATTTAAAAATTGATCGCGCACAACGTCGTGTTGTACACCACAACACGACCATTGAACTTACCGCTCGGGAATTTGATTTACTGTGGCATTTTGCCAGCCACCCAGGCCGGGTATTTCGTCGCAGTGAATTATTAGATGCCGTGTGGGGCTATGGCCACGAGGGCTATGAGCACACCGTCAATAGCCATATTAACCGCCTACGCGCCAAAATTGAGACCGATGCGGCCAACCCAGAATTATTATTAACTGTATGGGGTGTGGGTTATAAATTTAATGAGGAGCGAGCCTGATGCCGCGTTTTCTGTATACGCTTTATGGCCGCCTTGCCATTTTTTTTATATTGTTATTGTTTTTATTAGGTGCCGCTGTTTTGGCGCTCACTAATTGGAGCCAAAATAGCTACTACCAAGAAGTAACACAAAATCTTAATAAAAACCTGGCCATGTATATAGTTCAGCGTGCGCCATTAATTGAGCAGGGGCAAGTTAATGCACCGCGCGTAAAAGAATTGGCCGAATTGGTAATGGTGGTAAACCCAATTGTAGAAGTTTATGTTTTAAATACTGACGGACTGATACTGGCGCATTCATTGCCACCACAAAGCATTATTCATCCACAAATTGATTTAACGCCCATCAAACGCTGGCTGGCTAGCAACCAACACCACACCATTTTTGCTCAAGACCCACGGGCTGATGGGCTGCGGGTCTTTTCTGCGTTTCCTATTACTCATGGCTCACATTTAGAAGGCTATTTGTACGTTGTATTAGGTGGGCAAGCCTATCAAAGCCTCAGTCAATCGCTGCATGATAGCTTAATTTTAAAACAGAGTTTGTTTGCACTGGCGGCTTTATTAATTTTCGCCACTATTTTCGCCACCAGTATTTTTTCGCTATTAACGCGCCCATTGCGCCAGCTGACGGCGCGCATTAATCAATTTGGTCAAATCCAATTATGGCTGCCAAAAACACCGCTTTATAAACTGAACGAGGTGGACTATTTAAACCTCGCCTTCGATTCCATGTCGTCGCGTATAGAGCAACAAATAGAACAACTGGAGACCACGGATAATTTAAGGCGCGAATTAGTCTCTAATGTCTCCCATGATTTGCGCACACCAATTGCGCTCATGCAGGGTTATCTGGAGTTATTATTAAAACCCTCCACCACCATCAACGAGCGGACACAGTACGTTGCCATCGCATTTAAACACTGCAAACAACTCACTCACCTGGTAAAAGAATTATTTGAGTTGAGCAAACTGGATGCTGGGCGTATACAGCCGGAAAAAGAAAATTTTTCACTGGCGGAATTAATGCAGGATGTGGCGCAAAAGTTTTCCCTAAAAGCTGACGAGCATAATATAAAATTAAAAACTGATACCCACACCGCTGCATTTATGGTTTTTGCAGATATTGCTTTAATAGAGCGGGTACTGGAAAACTTAATTGATAACGCCCTGCGCTACACACCCAATGGTGGGACGGTACAACTGCGCTTGGTGAATACACCGGATGCGGTTGAAGTGCAAATAGCCGACACCGGAATAGGCCTTGAGGCGCAGGATATTCCCTTTATTTTTGAGCGTTATTATTGCGCCAATAAACCAAGCCTTTATAACCAAACCAGCACAGGGCTTGGCTTAGCGATTGTGAAGCGAATTTTAGATTTGCATGGCAGCCGTATTGAGGTGGAATCGGAATTATACAAAGGAAGCCTATTTAGATTCCCTTTGCCACATAAACAAGTCGCATAAAAATACCCCCACTGAGTACGCAATGCTAACCCCGCAGCCCAAAGCCAGTCATAAAACAAGCGCAAGGTTTTTAGGTTTAATGTGCTCTCACCACAAGATGGAATGTTGAGCTTCGCAAGCTCACCATTCCCAGCATCGCGTAAACATACCGCCATAACCATCCGCACCAATCAACAAAACTGCGGAACCGGCAATATTTTTTAATGCATGTTTGGGTCATGATTGTAATCGGTTACATTGCGTAGCTATCCAACAATCATCCTAGAAACTTCAGTTGGATCACCCAGGACTTGCGCAGACTTGGGTGATCCAACTGAAGTTTTTAGGATCACACCCGTCGGTTTGGCGCTGCGCGTGTTACCGGCCCCACCATTAAAGGCTTTTTCATGGCGCATTTACACATAACCCTATTGCTCGCCGCCTGTTTACTCAGCGCCTGCACAGCAACCCCGGAGGGCGGTAGCAGTTCTTCCAGTAGCTCATCCTCGAGCAGTTCAAGCTCTTCATCCAGTTCATCGAGCAGTTCTTCAAGTAGCTCCTCCAGTAGCTCCTCCAGTTCCAGTTCAGGCGCGCAAGTACCCAACTGCACCTCCCTGGCAGCGGATCCTGATGGCGATGGTTGGGGTAAAGAAAATGGCGTGACCTGCAAAATCATTCCCGTCATTAACCCGGCAACAGGCCTCCCCGATTGCCGAGGCGCCAACCCAGATCCAGACGGTGACGGCTTTGGGTTTGAAAGTGAAATGACCTGTAAAGTGATGCCAAAGCCTAATTCAACCGCACTTTTTAAGCCGGGGCAGAACGTTAATATCATGCCCCTGGGGGATTCGATCACCGGCTCGCCGGGCTGTTGGCGTGCGTATTTGTGGAATGGATTGGCGGCTGCGGGTGTGAAAAATATTAATTTTGTCGGCACGCTAACGGCCCAATCATGCAGCCAAACCCACGATGCCAATAATGAAGGGCACGGCGGTTATTTAGTGACGAATATCGCCGCACAAAACCAATTGCCCGCCTGGTTAAATGCCACCAACCCCGATTTAGTGCTCATGCATTTTGGCACTAATGATGTTTGGAATAATAAAAGCGCCACAGAAATTTTGGCCGCCTACACCAAACTTGTGGAGCAAATGCGCGCTAAAAACCCGCGTATGGTGGTTGTAGTTGCGCAAATTATTCCCCTGACACCACGCAGCAGCTCCGCCTGCGCCAGCTGTTTTAATGCGGTAAAAACATTAAACGCCGCCATTCCGGCCTGGGCAAAACAATTATCCACGGCGAATTCGCCTATTTTAGTCGCGGATTTATGGACAGGTTTTGATGTGCAAAATGATACGTCCGATGGCGTCCACCCAGTGGATTCGGGCAACCGCAAAATGGCCGATGCTTGGCAAAAAATATTGCTGCCGTTGTTTCCGCTTTAACCTAGAAACCTCAGTTGAGCGCCAAAAAGCTGTGTAAGCCATTGGTGCGAATAGTGAAAGTTAAAAATGAAGGGCAACCTTATTGGTTGTTCAAAATTTTTAACTTTTGCTAGGCGTGC
>JBEGTZ010000159.1:0-5353 GCA_041179125.1 Pseudomonadota bacterium
GTGTCAACTTCAATGCTGCTGCCTTTACCTACGTTGGCGTTGGCTTGTGGCGATACGATGGTGAGTGTGGGTTGGTTAACGTCTTTAACGGTTACGCGGAGTGTTTGTGTTGCCCATACGCCGTTAAGCCCAGCTTTTACGTCTACTACGTATTCGTTGTCGCGGTCGGCGTCTTGAGCGCTTTCAAAGTTTGGTGCAGATTTAAACCACATGCCGCCGTTGTTTTCGTCAATACCGAACTGGTCTGAATCGGTGCCGCTGATGCTGTATTTAACCGCGCCGCCGCCGCTTACTGTGGCCTTGGCGGTCCAGAAGGTGCCGGTGCTGTTTTCATCCACGGATGAGGTGGGGTTTGGTTTGGCGAAGCTTACTGTGGTGTTGCTGCTGCCTGAGCTTGAAGACGATGAGCTGCTTGAGCTGGAAGACGACGAGCTGCTTGAGCTGGAGGAAGACGAGCTTGAAGACGATGAGCTGCTTGAGCTTGAAGAGCTTGAGCTGCTGGGAATGACTGCGCCCGTTGAGCTGCTTGAAGAGCTGGAGCTAGACGATGAGCTGCTTGAGCTGGACGAGGAGCTTGAGCTGCTTGAAGAAGAGCTTGAACTGCTTGGTGCAGTGGCGCAGGCCAGAGGATTGGCTTCGCCGATAACTTCTAAGTAGTCGATGTTCGGTAAGCCTGCGGCCGTGGTGGCACGCAGTTGTACGCTGTGGATGCCTGCGCTTAAGGTAACGGCTACGTCTTCACTTTCCCAATCAGCAGAACCGGCAGCGCCTTTAAAGGAACCTGCTTTTACGTTGTCTACATAAACGTCGCCAGAGAGGCTTTGTGCGCTGGTGTGGTTGTAGCGGATGCGCAGGCCGTAGGTGCCTTTTAATACCGCATTAAAACGGTAGGTAACTTTGCCGGTGGCGCTGTTAACTAGATCCAGGTAGCCGTCGTCGGTGTAGCCAGTAACTACATTGCTGATGCTGCCGTCAAACGAGCAAAGGCCAGCTTGGTTTTCAGCAATTCGTGAAGAAACACCTGGGTTGCGTGGGAAACCCGAGCTGGATGAGCTGCTGGATGAAGAGCTGCTGGATGAGCTAGATGAGCTAGGCTTAACGGAGCCTGAGCTGGATGAACTTGAAGATGAAGTGGTGGTGATTTTTTCTGAGGGCACGAAGCAGCCGGTCAACGAGGCCGATAATACGGCCAGCGCCAGAGGTTTGAGTATCAAATGATTAACGGACATAGGTCCTCCAAGCGGTAGTTATTGTAGGTGCCGGATACAACCCAACACCCTGTTTTTTAAGGGCTTTGCAACAAGCTACGGCTAACGTCCGAATTAGGCCTTCTGAAGTAATTACCCTTAAGGTAGGTATTACTATGCTTTATTGCTCTTGGACGCATTCTAACCTATGCGTTCGTTTCAAAAAGAGATCTAGTTTTGGTGATTGCAGATTCTCCGGTAGGTATTCAGCATTCTCGGTGCGTAGTGGTTCACATTTATTGCATTTGCTGAAAACTCCCCCAATTGCGGGGGTTTTTGGTTGAATAAACCAAGTTAAAAACATTCTTTGTGCCGGGCGCTGCCCATTTTGCAGGGGTTAAAGCTGTCAATAAGCCTAAAACCGCCAATAGGTGCGCGAGAACATAATCAAGATAGGAAAAACCTCCAGCCGCCCTAACAACATGGCTGCGCACATCAGCCATTTGGCGGTATCGGTTAAGCCTGCGAAGTTAACGGCGGTATCGCCATAGCCGATGCCCATGTTGTTAATACAGGCCGATACCGTTCCGAAGGCGGTTTGGATGTCGTTGCCGCACATCATGAGTGCCACGACAAAAACAACGCTAATAAATAGATACAAAAAAGCAAACGACCAAACGGATTGCATCATGCGGTCGGAGACAATATGGGTGTTGATTTTGGTGGGGAATATGCCGTTGGTGTGGATGAGTTGTTTGATTTCTTGGTGGGTTTGTTTGTAGCACAGCACAACCCGCATGATTTTAAGGCCGCCACAGGTGGAGCCAACGCAGCCGCCGATGTAGCTGGAAAGCATTAGGAATATCACGATATGGGCCGGCCAGTTGGGGTAGTCGGCGGCGGCCAGGCCGTTGTCTGTCATCACGGACATGGACTGGAAAAACCCGTGGACTAGGCTTTCGGTCATGGGAAAGCGGCCCGAGCGGTACAGTTCGATAATGGTAAAAGCGGCAACGCCTAAGGCAATAAAAAAGTAGGCTTTAAGTTCGGGGTCTTTTAATAAGGGCATCATGCTGCGGGCGATGGTGAGGCGGTAGTAGAGGGCAAAGTTGATTCCCGATAAAAACGAAAAGACGCCTGCTACCATTTCTACGGATAAATTATTGTAAAACCCAAGGCTGGCATCGTGGGTGGAAAAACCGCCTAGAGCCACGGTGGATAGGGCGTAGCAGAGGGAGTCAAACCAGCCTAACCCGGCTACTTTGAACGACAGCAGGGCGGCGATGGCGAGGCCTGAGTACACCAGCCACAATTGTTTGGCGGTGTCGGCCAGGCGGGGGCTTAGTTTGTCCTCGCGCAGCGGCCCTACTGATTCCGATTGATAGAGTTTGGAGCCGCCCACGCCCAGTAACGGCAGTATGGCCAGTGCCAAAACGATGATTCCCAACCCGCCTAAAAAGTTGAGTTGTGCGCGGTAATACAAGATGGCGTGGGGCAGGATGTCTACGTGGGGCATGATGGTGCCGCCGGTGGTGGTGATGCCTGAAATACTTTCAAAAAAGGCGTCGGGAATGCTGGCGTGGACATATTTATCCAGCATAAACGGCAGTGCGCTGACGACGGAAAATACCAGCCAGAACAACACTACGACTAAAAAGCCGTCGCGGGTGGCGAGTTTGGTTTCGCCGCCTCGGGTGAATTGCCAGCCGGTTATACCGATGCTAAAGGCTAGGATGAAGGTGATAAAAAACCCATAAAAATCGCCATCTTCGTACCAGATGTTGACCAGGATGGGGCCGAACATGGACAGGCTGTAGAGGATCAACAGGACGCTGCAAAGATGGACAATCGGTATTAGGCGCATGGTGTGGCTCGGCACAAAGTCGGCGTGAATGGTAGTTACCGCAGCGCAGAAAATCCAGCATTGTTGCCCGTTGTACGTAGATGCACACTGTGCGGCCCAGATAAGACGCAGCGTGTGGTGTTTATGTGGTCTAACCTTAGGGGGTGGGTACGATGAGGTTGCTGCATGGCATCAATGGTGAGTTTTAGTGAGCTGGATATTAGCTTTGGGCACGAGCTGTTCCTGATTCCCGACTTGAATAACAAGCAGCAGTTGTTTGAGTGTGTGTTGGTTGGGTGCATTGCCGATGCCAGCTTGATGGTTTCAGCGCCCGCTTCGGGGCTGTTCCCGCGCATTGCCTGTGGGCAGCCGGTGTTGGTGCGTATTCGATTGTCCAGCGGCGTGGCGTTGTTTCCGTCCACTGTGTTGTTTATTTCTGAAACGCCCACCTTAATTGTGTATTTGGATTATCCCCGCGACATTAAATTCAAGCGCGTGCGCGCCGCCCGAGTTTTTGTGGCCTTGCCGATTGTGGCTGCGAACCTAACCCATGCGGCAATAAGTGCGGTGAGCGGGAATATTGTGGATGTTAGTACCAGTGGTGCGCGCATTGAGACGCAGGAAGTACTGGGTAACCTGGGCGATTTAGTGGAAATTAACGGGCGGTTTCAGGTGGGCGGTATTGCACGCATTCTGACCATTCAGTGTGTTATCCGCAGTGAAAAAACCGATAAAAGTTATGGCGTGGAATTTTTTGAGCAGAGCGAGGATAAGTTGTTGGTGCTGCTGGGGTTTATTTTCCAGGCCTTGGCGTTTAATCCCACGCAGCCGGTGGGCTAGGGCGGTGTGGTTTTGCTTCATAAAAGCTTTTTTGTTGTTGCCTTTTTAGCTTCTTTTTTAGTCTCCTTTCTTATCGCTTTTCATGGGTTTTTTTCATAGCTCTTTTTATCCTAGAAGCCTCAGTTGAGCGCCCAAAAGCTGTGTAAGCCACGGGTATCGAATAGTGAATGTTAAAAATGAAGGGCAACCTGATTGGTCGTTCGAATTTTTTAACATTTGCTAGGCGGATCAAGGGGTTGCACAGACTTGGGTGATCCAACTGAGGTTTTTAGGTTTATGGCCCCTCGCAAACGCTGCCTATTTTTAGCCTCCTTTCACATTGAGCCATTCGTTTAAACCGCCTTGCTGCTTTGGCGAATAATTAATTCCGTGGGCAGAATGATCTCGGTATGGCTTAAATCTTCACCATTAATAACGCGCAACAATAAATCCATCGCGGTTGAACCGATGGCGGTGGCCGGTTGGGACAGGGTGGTGAGTGTGGGGTGGTTACAGTGGGCGTAGGGGATGTCGTCAAAACCTGTGACGGAGATGTCCTCGGGCACGCGGATGCCACGGGAGACTAAGGCTTGAATGACACCGATGGCCATCTGGTCGCTCATGCAGACAATGGCGGTGGGGCGTTTTTGCATACTGGCGAAGGCTTCCCCAGCGCTGATGCCTGAGCGCAGGGTGAAGTCGCCTTCTTGTATCCACAAAGGGTCGAGTTTGAGTGCGGCTTTGTTGAGGGCTTGGTCGATGCCGTTGCGGCGGTCGCGGCTGTGCAGGTTGTCCTGCAAGCCGGTGACTATGCCGAATTTGCGGTGCCCAAGGGCGATGAGATATTCCACCATTGAACGGGTGGCGGCGATGTTGTCCACCCGCACCGAAGGCCCCGGCGTGCCTTCAACGCCGCAAGCATTCACCCAGGCGATGCTGCCGGAACCGCGCTGGCTGTGGTTGCGGGAGCAGGGGCTAAGTTGAATCACGCCGTCGGCTAAGCGCATTTCCACACGGCTGATGTAATCGTCCTCGCGCTTGTTTGAACCCCGTGTATCGCCGAGCAAAACCGCATAACCCTTTTGCTGGGCGCGATCTTCCAAGCTTTGAATAACTTGGGCAAAAAACGGGTTTGTGATGTCTGGAAGCAGCACGACAACACTGTAGGAGCGTGCGGCGCGGAAGTTGCGTGCGAGCAAATTGGGTTTGTAATCCACCTGTTTGATGGCTTCTTGAACCTTGCTAAGGCTGGCGGGTGAAACTTTTTCAGGGTTGCTGATGGCCCGTGAAACAGTTGCAACGGAGACACCGGCTAAGCGGGCTACTTCTCGAATATTGGACATGGGCAACCTGGTTGTGAACTTAGAAACCTTGGGTGAGGCACTCAACCTAGAAACCTCAGTTGAATCACCCAAGTCTGCGCAACCCCTTGGCCCATCTAGCAAAAGTTTAAAATTTCGAACAACCAATAAGGTTGCCCTTCATTTTAAACTTTCACTATCTG
>JBEGTZ010000160.1:0-3554 GCA_041179125.1 Pseudomonadota bacterium
CCCTCATCATCACCCCGCTTTTAGAAGGCCAACACCTCACCAGCCTTGAAACCCTAGCCGATGAATTACGCCAAGAACCCATCGTCGATCAGGTGGAACTGGATTTGTTATGGGTGCGCAGGCTGGAACAATGGCTGCGCCTAGGCCGCCAATTCGCCCTAGGCTTAGGCGGCCTTTTCACCCTCGGCGCACTCATCGTAGTGGGCAACACCGTGCGCCTTAGCATCGAAAACCGCCGCGACGAAATCCTCGTCACCCAGCTAGTAGGCGGCACCCAAGGCTACATCCGCCGCCCGTTCCTCTACACCGGCGCCTGGTACGGCCTGTTCGGCGGCCTACTCGCCAGCCTCAGCCTCGCCATCGGCTTCGCCCTACTACGCCTCACCACCCAAGACCTCGCCGCCACCTACCAAACAGACTTCATCCTGCAAGGCTTAGGGTTTTTCGGAAGCATTGGCTTGATTGTAATTAGCAGCTTGATTGGTTTGGTGGGGGCCTGGCTTGCGGTGGGGCGGCATTTGCGCGCCTTGGCGCCTAGGTGATGGGTTTTAAAACCCAACGCGTTTCTGTGTGAGTGAATATAAAAATCGAGAGGATTTATGCCCAAAAACCACGGCACTGCCAAAAAAACCTTATGGTGGCTAACAGGTTTAATTTTTCTCGTTGGGCTTTATTTTTTAACTCAGTTGTTTTCTAAAAGCCTAAATCCATCCGCACGCGCAGAAGCGCAATTACAACGATTCGATATTACCCAAATAAAACCCGGAACCTTTCAATGGCACGAGCTAAACACTAGTAGCTGGGGGAAAATACAATTCCATTTACTTCTGTATAAAACCCACGCATCAGAACTGCGCGCGTGGGAACTCCCTAAAATTGATGCGGCTGTTGCTATGCCTGATATCCACTGGTGGCTAAGCTTTTATCCTTGCGCGGATTTCAGCCCAACGATAATTAATGGGTTAGTTGATGAACAGCAACCCATACGCTGCGAGGATAAAGAATATGACGACTCTTGGCTGGAACAATGGCGCTGGAGTATAGTCACTGGCCGCAACCTAGGCAGCTGGAAAATGGATGATTTACCGGAAGCCAAAGGTGTTATCGAAGGCGATTATTTTATTTATGGGAAGCACTAACCCAGAAGCTCCGCACCGCACAACGGCGGCTCGCATCGATTATCGCTTTTAAACCTAAAAACCCAGCCTGAGCCAATCACATTGGAGACAACAAATGAACACTAAAATCATTTTACAGGTAGACGGTGGCGGTCTTTTAGGTGTAACCCCCGCCCGAGTATTAGCAGAGCTAGAAAAACAACTACGCGCCAAAACCAATAACAACTTATACCTGCGCGACGTATTTAACCTCTGCTGCGGCACCAGCACCGGGGCTATTATCACAGGCTTAGTGGCCGCAGGTGTGGATGCAGAAAACATCGCTAATTTTTACACCAAAGACGGCGTAGCATTATTTAATAACAGCAAAAATAATTTATTAACACGGGTGTTCATTAACCCAAAATTTAAACGCAACGATTTTTTAAACGTTTTAGACCGCGTTTTAACCACCAGCTCCCCCTATAAAAATGCCGACATTACACTGGGCATGTTGCCAAAAACACAATCCCTCATCACCACCGCCTACAACCTATGCAGCCACAAAACCCATTTTATTAAATCCACCGACGCCGACGATGCCAACATCAAACTGCGCGATGTCATCGCCTGGTCGGCATTATCAGCCGCATTTTATTTTGGCAAAATAAATGTGCCTGATTTTTCTTGGAATCAACTGGATAACTCAACCCCACCAAAACGCACAGCCATGCGCGGCGCAGTATTTCAAGACGGCGGCCAAGGCACACAAAACTGCACGCTGGATTACGCCCTAACAGAAATACTGGCCAATAATTGGGGTGATAATGGTGAACCGATTATTATCCTATCCTTAGGAACAGGCAGCCCAACAAAAAATACATCTTATGAGAACGCCAAAAACATTTCCGATTTCGGCCAAGCCATGAAATATATCGCAGGCCAAGCGCGGGATGAATCCACCACCATTCAAGAAATGGCCGCCCGCTACGTACAACTCAAACGGCCCAATATCAAATTATATCGGTTAGATTACGAAGCAAAAGAAGACTACGGTTTGGACGACACCAAACACATGTCCGTTTACACCCAAGGTGCCGACAGCATTATTCAAAGCGCGGAATTTACACGTTTAGTTTCTGACCTTGAAGCGGCTATTAAACAAAAAAATTAATTCACACAGGTTGAAGAAAGTGCAGGCTGCACGCCCACACTTAATGCCGGTTACAGATGCAGGACACCCTCACAGAGGAGTGAGGTAGAATTCATCGGGAATGAAACGAGCCGAAGGGACCAACAACAGGGGTTAGGCGGCAGAACAAAGCAGGCCGCCAAAGACGGAAGCTTATGCAGAGCGATTTTAACCAATCACGCAAATCTCAAATGCGCTAGCTAACAATTACCGATTCAATCACGGCGCTAATCTCTTTAAGCAAAAATGGTTTGGTAATGTATCGGTAAAAGCCTTGGTCGGTATATTCACTGGAATTTGTATAGACATTTGCGCTAATGGCAATGGCGCGCGGCACCAACTGAGGATATTTTATTTTTATTTGCTCAAGGAATTCGAATCCATTCATTGTGGGCATTTGAATATCTACAAATAAAATATCAGGCTGTACACTTTCGAGCAACACTAATGCGTCAACGCCACTCTCAGCAGGATAGGCAGTTACACCTAACTTATCTAATATCTTTGATAAAATATCACAATTTATACGTACATCATCCAACACCAAAGCTTTTAACCCCATATGTGCAAAATTGTATAAAGCTTGTTCGGCATTGTGAGTGGCCAGAGGATACGATCTATTTTCCATTTCCAGCGGCAGAACAACAACAAAAGTAGTCCCTTCGTTTTCCTGTGAGGTGAACGAAATATTCCCATTTATTAAGTGTATAATTTTGGCCACTATCGCAAGCCCTAATCCAGTTCCACCTTTTTGTCGCCCCATCACATCCTGAGCAAAAGGGGTGAAAATATTTTTCTGGAATTCCAAACTTATACCCGCCCCAGAATCAGACACTTCAATTCGCAAATCATCACCCGACATCGAACACAAAAATTTAATTTTACCTTTCTGGGTAAACTTAAGCGAATTACCTAAAAGATTTATTAATATCTGCGATATTTTTGCCCCATCAGCAAATATAACTTTGTCATCAGGAACATCAAACAATGAATACCATTCAATGCCTTTTTGCAAACAGCGTAATTTAAAAATATGCTCTACAGATAACAAAAGATCAGCCAGGTAAATGTTTTCAGGGTGGACAACTCGCTCCCCAGATTCAATTTTCGAAATATCTAAGATATCATTTAGCAGCCCTAGTAAATGCCTGCCAGAACTATCAATCGCCTGCAAAGCATTTTTATGTTCAGATGGAAAATCATGCTCCAAACTCAACAGCTGGGCATAGCCTAAAATCGCATTCATGGGCGTGCGGATCTCATGC
>JBEGTZ010000161.1:0-12814 GCA_041179125.1 Pseudomonadota bacterium
CCAAACTCAAATAGCCTGAATCCGCTTTAAAAGGCACGTTTTTCAACGCTGGGTTAACTTGCGCAATTGAAGCGCCCGGTGCCGTTACATAAATGTCTACATTTCCCGCCAGGCTGGAACCGTGTATCACACGTAATTGTGCTGCGGTGGCGATTGCACGCGGCTTATCCATGACCACTAAGGGGGCAATTTTGGCCACTTTATCCAGTGCAATGACTGAATAGTTAGCTCCATTGGCAAGGGGTAAATCGGCATTAATTACCGACGTTTGTGTGCCCGCCACAGCCACTTTAATATTGTAGGTTGCTGCTGGAACGGTTAAATAGCCGGTAAAATCCGGAAACGCCAAGTTTTTCACCAGGGGGGCTGCGAATTGATTATTGGCCACAATATCCACCGCTGGCGCGTCGGCGCTATTGTGTACTACACGCACACTGGCGCCATCGCTTTGGCTAGGCAGAAATAACCGAGCTTGATCGTTCAATAATAAAAGACCGATAGGGGATTTTTTCGCCGCACCCGGCGCAATCACATTAGGGATGGCGGCGACCATCCAGTCTTCGCCAGCTTTTAAACTCAAATTACCCGAATCGTACAGAGGTGCTGTAGAACCCGATGCTGTCACCCGTATTTGATAATTTCCGGCTGGTATTTCCACAGGCCCGAGGGTTTCTTTGTAGGCAAAACTACCCAGCTTCGCACTAGAGGCAAGATTGGCACCCGGCGCGGTTACATAAACATCCACCATTGGGGCCGCTTCGGTTAAATGAGCCACCGCAACACGTACATTTGCCGTATTAAATTTATCTGCACGGGCAAAAATAAACGGCTCTAATGTTTTGTTTGCAACGCCACCTATGGCAAACACTTCGTATTCTTTATCTGCCGCCAATTTAACGCCTTTGGCACTTATCACGTCTAATTCCTTGCCATCTGGCAACTGAGCTTTCACAACCAAATCTATCCCGCCGGGGTTGCGCGCTATGATGGGCGTGCTTTCTGTGTAGTCATAAGTTTTTCCTGACTCAACTAGCGAACCTGCTGCCAGTATTTTTACTTTGGGCGCATCAACACTGACATGGCTAATACGCACTTCGGTTAAATCGGTTTGAGTTTTATGGCCTCCACCACCACAGGCCGTCAAAACGACTAAACCCGTTACAGTGGCAGCACATAGTTTTATGTGGCTTGTTTTAATTGTTAATTTTTTTAGATTTATCATGGTGCAAACTCCTACTGGTTTTAGTTGGCTAACAAGTGCCACTGGATACGCCGATCTTGCCAAGTAGATGAGTTGAATTTTTAATAATGAGAATTTTGTTGCAATGAGAAATTAATGGATGCACAGAGTTAATCTGTTCTGCCCGGCTTGTCGTAGGCTCGCGTCCACAATTCATCCTAGAAACCTCAGTTGAGCGCCCAAAAGCTGTGTAAGGCACGGGTAGCGGATAGTGAAAGTTGAAAATGAAGGGCAACCTTATTGGTTGTTCGAAATTTTTAACTTTTGCTAGATGCGCCAAGGGGTTGCGCAGACTTGGGTGATTCAACTGAGGTTTCTAGGATAATCCAGCCGGGACAGAAAACACGTACAGCAACTCCACTCAAGAGGAATATCCATGTTAATTATTAACGCATTAATTGGCTTATTTATAACAATCGCAGCCATTGGCGCCCAGGCGCAGGATGTAAAAGGCGGCAAAGACCACCCTCTGTTATCCCGCTACCAAGGCTCGCAGCTGATCGCTTGGCGTACAACACCATTCGCCGAAGTTAAACCCTTGTTAATGTTGACGGAAGACGTGGCCAAAGAGAAAAAACTCAACCGTGATCTCGCCGTGGAAGGTGAAGTCCATGAGTTTTTTTATGTCTCCCCCAAAGGCCGCAACGCGCTAGAAGTACAGCGCAATTACGAAGCCGCCCTCAAACAAGGCGGTGCCACACTGGTTTACAGTTGTGTGCAAGCAGACTGGGGTTGTTATAGCTCGGGTGGCCCGGCTGGAGGCATCCTGCTCGATGGCTTTCCCGATGCGCAGCGTATTAATTCCAGCGCATACGAGGCGTTTAATGCTACCTCTAGCAACTTGCGCCTGGCGGTGTTCAAACTGACCCGCAACGGCGCCGACAGCTACATCTCGGTGTATTCAGTGGACTCGCCATTAGACTCCAAAGACTACAGCGGATCCGCAGCTACTTATTTGCATATCGTGCAGCCCAAAACAGTCGAGATGGGCAAGGTAAGCATGCTTGATGCCGCGCAGATCAATAGCGGTTTGAGCGCGGAGGGGAAAATTTCGCTGTACGGTATTAATTTTGATACCGGTAAAGCCGAGATTAAAGCCGAATCAAAACCGCAGTTGGCGGAAATGGCCAAGCTGTTAAAAGACAACGCGGCGTTAAACGTTTTTATTGTCGGGCACACCGATAACCAAGGCGCATTGGATGCCAACCTGGATTTATCCCAACGCCGCGCAAACGCTATCGCAAGCGCGCTGGTGAGCGAACACAAAATAGATGCTAAACGCCTAAGTGCGCGCGGTTTAGCCAACTTGGCGCCGGTAGCCAGCAATGGCAGCGAAGCCGGGCGGGCGAAAAATCGCCGTGTGGAGTTGGTGGAGCAATAACCCTAAAAAATTGAACCTACAGTAACTATTTAGCACATTCGCAATTTTCGTGCGTTATTCCCGCCCTGCCTTTGCGGGAATGACGATGCAATGTGCCGAGTAGTGAGTAGTTGGGTAAAGCGTGCGAAACCCGACACAGCAGGTACGCGCAACCAGAAGAACATCGGGCGCAGCGGGGTTTATTCCAACGCAAACTACCATTCTCCGCCTCAGCATTGTTGGGTTTCGCAAGCTCTACCCAACCTACTGTTCGTGCGGACGCGCTGAATAGTTACTGGGTGGGGCAAGTAACGCAGTGCGTTAATTACTTCACCTCATCAAGCAGCAGGCGATGTTCTGTGTCGAATACCCAGGTCTCTTCAAAATCCACTTCGAACAAATGCCCGTCGGGGTCTTTGAAATACCCGGCGATACCCCAGTGGGTTCGGGTGGCGGGTTTTATCAGTGTGCCGCCTGCGGCTACGGCTTTGGCCAGTATTTGCGGGACTTCTTCAGCCGTTTGCGCTAAGTAAATTAACCCTATACCTGAAAACCCACTGCCTTGGGCTGTGGGCGATAGGGCATCTTGGGCGAAATCTGCGCGGGAGATTAAGCAGAGGGCAAAGCCGCCCAAGTCGAACTTTACAAACCCATCGTTGCTGGTGGGGGACGGTTTCCAGCCTAGGGCTTGGTAAAACCGGGTGGATTGGGCGATGTTTTCTACGCCTAATAACACCAGGTGAAGGCGTTGGCTGGGCGCTGTGGTGGGGATGTTGGTGGATGGGAAGATGTGGTTGACCGGCTGGGTTAGCATGGGTTTGTGCTCTTAGTGCGCGGGGCTAGGACTTGCGTGCTTTGATCATATTTTGTGCGTAGGTAATGGCTACCCGCAGGCTGCCTAAGTCGGCTTTGCCGGTTCCGGCTAGGTCTAGGGCGGTGCCGTGGTCTACGCTGGTGCGGATAAACGGCAGGCCTAGGGTGATGTTGACGGCTTGGCCGAAGCCTTTGTATTTGAGCACGGGCAGGCCTTGGTCGTGGTACATGGCGAGCACTGCATCGGCTTGGCTGAGGTATTTTGGGGTGAATAGGGTGTCGGCGGGCAGCGGGCCGATGAGGCTGTAGCCTTGTGTGCGTAGGGTGTTTAATACCGGTGTGATGGTGGTGATTTCTTCGGTGCCTAGATGGCCGTTTTCCCCGGCGTGGGGGTTTAGCCCGCAGACTAAAATACGCGGCGTTTTGATGCCGAATTGTTGGATTAAATCGCGCTGGAGAATTTCTAGGGTGCGCGTAAGGCTGGCCTGGGTGATGGCGGCGCTGACGTCTTTGAGGGGTAGGTGGGTGGTGGCGAGGGCTACGCGCAGGCCTTCGGTGGCGAGCATCATCACTACTTGGTCGCAGCCGCTGCGTTCGGCGAAGAATTCGGTGTGGCCGCTAAAGGCAATGCCTGCATCGTTGATGACACTTTTTTGCACTGGGCCGGTGACGAGGGCGTTGCATGTGCCGTTGATGCAGGCGTCTTGGGCGGCGCTTAGGCTGTTGAGGACATAGTGGGCGTTGGCGGGGTTGAGCTGGCCGGGCGTGACGGCTTCGGCGCAGGGTATATCCACCAGGCTAAGCGTGCCGGGCTGGTTGGGTGTGAATTGTTCTGGGTTGAAGGGGTTGAGTGTTAGGGGCAGGTTTAGGGCTTGGGCGGTTTGCTGCATCAAGCGGGCATCGGCAAACACTACGAGTTCGCAGGGGTGGGCTTGTGGTTCTTGGCTGTAGCGCAGGATGAGTTCTGGGCCTATGCCTGCGGGTTCTCCAGGGGTGATGGCGATGCGCATAGGTTGGGTTCCTAATCTCTTTGGCAACAGGCGCCGTTATATTTTTTGAGAAGAAAAATTATTGATTTGCTCGCCAAAAATAACGGTTGCTTCTTTGGTTAGGCGCTCCTGTAAGCTGAGCAATTCTAAATAATCATTACTGGCATCAGCGGCTTCATCTTCATCAACTGCTGTTGCTGCTTTGTGTTTTAGCCTGTGCGCTTCGCGGCTAACTGCTTCTAAAACGGCCCTAGTTTCCCAGTCCAACAATGAAATGTTCATTTCTCTTACATTTGCCATCACAGAGCCTGTTTGTTGAATACTTTCTGACATTTCATCGCCAGCTTCGATAAGCAACCTTTAAATTCGTCCAACGGCATATTGGTATTTGGGCAAATACTGTAGTGGCCGGGACGATCGTTTATCAGCTTAAGCCCTGAAGGAATAAAAGTATTTTTTGGGATTTTCCACACCCAGCCGGATATGGGCGATGAATTGAGGCGTTCTTTAGTAAATAAAGAAACGCCTTTACCGTTGGCGACCACCACAAGAATGCCATTTAACTCCAGAGTGTCTATGTCTTTTGGCCTGCGGATATGTGTAAGCCTAGGGTCTGTGGCATTGCCCAAACGAAACAAATCTTCAGGCGCCAAATACAAATCTTCAACTTCCATTTTTTGCTCCTAGCTATGCGTTAAAAATACCGGCCAATTTAAAAGACATATTTATTCTGGATCGTTGGCGGTTTGCGGCGGTGTTTTGATGTATTGGTCGAAGTTCGTGCTGTAGTCGTCCATGTTTTGCGTGAGCATGTCGCGGAAGCGTTCGGTGAAAAATTCTACGGCTTTGGTTTTGGATTCTTCCATTTGGGCGCTGCCTGTAAAGCTGCTGGCGACCAGCCACGCGGTAAAGCGGGCGGAGGCGTAGAGCATGGAGGCGGCTACGCCTTCTTTGTGCATGCTGTCGAGCTGGTCGTTGGACAAGAAGATGTGGGCGTCGGCGCGGGTGAAAAATGAGGCTTCGCTGTCGGAATCGTTGCTGGCGGTGGTGGTGGTGTCGGTGGTGGTGTCGGTCATGGGGTGCTCTGTTTTTTTAGGTTGGAACTCGGTCTAGGTTTGTTGGGCATGACTGCCCAACCTACGTTTTACGTGTGCTTGTTATTGGACTTTGATGTCGATAAACGCGTCTTCTTTTAATTCCATCAACCAGAGTTGTAATTCGTCTTCAAAGCGGCGGCTGGTGAGGATGTTGGCGGCTTTGCGTTGTAGTACTTCGCGGGTCATGTCTTCTTGGCGGCGCTCGGTGACTTGCAGGATGTGCCAGCCAAATTGGGATTTAAACGGTTCGCTGATTTGCCCGATGGTGGCCGCTTCAATGGCGGTTTCGAATTCGGCTACGAACATGCCGGGGTTGCTCCAGCCTAGGTCGCCGCCGTTGAGCATGGAGCCTAGGTCTTCGGAGTTATCACGGGCGAGTTTGGCAAAATCGGCGCCTGCGGCGATGCGGGTGCGCAGGTTGTTGAGTTTGTTTTTGGCATCGTCGTCGCTTAATACCGCTGAGGTTTTAACCAGGATGTGCCGCACTTTGGATTGGGTAATCACTTGGTTGGCGTCGCTGCGCTTTTCAAGCAATTTGAGGATGTGAAAGCCTGCTGGTGAGCGGGCGGGTTTGGATAGGGCGCCCTGGGGTAAGTCGGCCACGAGTTCGGCGAATAAGCTGGGCAAGTCGGCGGATTTACGCCAGCCGATGTCGCCGCCGTTGAGGGCGTCTTGGGCGTTGGATTTGGCGATGGCGGTGGCGGCGAAGTCGGCGCCTTTTTGCAGTTCGTCGTGGATGGCGTTGATTTTGGCTTCGGCTTGGGTGACTTCATCGGCACTGGGGGATGAGGGCAGTTCGATCATGATGTGGCCGAGGTGGTATTCCGGCGAGATCCAAAATTTGGCGTCGGCGGATTTTAAAAAGTTGTCGATTTCAAGGTCGGAGACTTTGATGCGCTGGGTCACTACGCCGCGCTGCACCTGTTGCAGGGTGATTTCTTTGTGTATGCGGGTGCGCATAACGGCGGGGCTTAGGCCTTGGCTGACCAGCATGGCTTCAAACTGCGGCAGGCTCATGCGGTTTTTTTGCGCGATGTTGCTCATGGCGGCGTTGAGCTGTTCGGGGGTGACTTTTACGCCTAAACGGTTGGCCATCGCGAGCTGTAGGGATTCGGTGATGAGGTGGTCGAGCACTTGTTTACGCAGCACTTCGTCGCTGGGCAGTTTGATTTTTTCGGCATCCGGGCGGTTTTTGACTTCGGCGATGCGATTGTTCAGTTCGCTGAGGGTGATCACGTTTTTGCCGACGATAGCCGCTACTTGATTCATTTTTTGCGGTGCAGCAAGGGTGTTTCCGGCGAGGGCCAGGCATAAAACCCATAGGGTGGTTTGGGATAGTGCTGTGTGTAGCTTTTTGGGTAACTTCATAAAATCTTCTTAAGGGTTAAAACCGATGATGCTGTTGTTCAGCAGGTTTTGAATTCGTTGGCCGGAGCTGCCGAGGCCTTTTAATTCCACTTCAAAAAATACACCTTGGTCGTATTGACGCTGGTCGTTTTGCGCAAGGCCCGCGAGTTTACTATTCACCCAGCGCCGCGCCAACACCCGCAGGCTATAACAGCAGTCTTCATATTGGGTGCCGAGAAAAGTATCCATAGGTTTGTGGCCGTTAATGTCGTAAAAAGCGCGCGCCATCAGCGTCCATTGGGGGTTTAAGGCGTGCAGGGCGGAGAGATCCAGCTGGTCGATGGTTTGTTCCACCTGGCTTTCGGCCTCTTCGTTTTGGCGCACGAAACGGTAGCCTAGGTTGTATAGGTTGCCGTTTTGGTGAAGGTTCAACCCGGAGGTAAAACGCATCATGTGCTGGTTGCTGGGGTTGTAGAGTACGTCACTGTGGGCGCTTAGGGTTTCGGTCACTACGGCTTTAATTTGGCCTGCGAAATCTGAGCGGGTGTCGGCGAGTGCGCTGTCGGGGGTCTCGCCGATAAACACTTGGCGGCTGTTGAAGTACACCAGTTGGCCTGCGCTGGCGCTGAGCCGTTCGCGGAAGGTGGAATCCAGCAGGCGCCCGGTGAGGCTGATGGCTAGGTGATTGGCGTCGTCTAAACGGTCGAAGCCTGCGTAGCGGTGGTCGCGGAAGAGTTGTTCGTAGCTGAAGGTGAGCGGGGTGGTGTCAAAGTTGATGGCTTGGCCGTCGGCGGTGAGGTTATATAGGGCGCTGTGGTCGGTTTGGGCGCGGTAGAGGTAATACAGGCGCGGCTCCAGCAGTTGTTGGCCGCCTTCGCGTTCGAACACCAAGCCGGAATCCACGCTCATGTACTGAGTTGAGAGGTTGGGGGCGGTATCTACGTTGGGCCTGAGTACTTTTTCGTCCAGTTGGTAGGCCAGGTATTGCGCGCCGATGGCGGGTTTGAGGTAGCCAAACGCCGGGGTGTATTGCCAGTTGAGTTGGTAGTTTAGGCGGCTGCGGCTGCCGGTAATAATGCTGCTGCCGTCCAACCTGCGGGTGTCTGGGTGGCTGAAGTTGACGGTCTCGTTTTGTAATACCCAGCCAAAATCACCCATTTGATAGTGGCCATCCAGGTTGATACGCGGCAGCTGGCGGTAGGTTTCGTCTATATCGCGCAGCAGGTTTTGGTAACTCTGAGCGCGCAGGTTCAGGCGCCAGTGGGTGAAGTTGTAACCGAGGGTAAAACTTTGGTTTAAGAAGGTGTCGCTGCCTGCGCTGAAGCTGGCGGTGGAAAGATCGCGCAGGTAGTCCAAATCGCTGGCCTGGCTGAAGTCCACTTGGCTGTACCAGGGTAAATCGAAGCCGCCTTGGTGCTGCCAGTTGGCCAGCCAGCGTTCGTTATCTTTGAAGGGGTGGATTTCCTGTTCTTGGGTGCCGGTGTTGATGAGGGCTTTTTCGTTGTCGGTGAGTTCGGCGGCGTCGTTGGGCAAGTAGCCGATGCGCAATTCGTTGTTGGCGCGCGCGTGCAGGTAGCGCAGTTCACCTTCCAACATGGCGCCGTGGCCGCCGCTGTAGCGCGGGGTGAAGGTGGCGTCCATGTTGGGGGCGATGTTCCAGTACCAAGGCTGGGCGTAGTCCAGCTTGCCGTTATTCAACCCGATGGTGGGGAATAACAGGCCAGATTGACGCTCAGACCCCACTGGGAAAAATATATACGGCGTGTAAAACACCGGGATACCGGCGATGCTGACGGTGATGTCACGGCCACTGCCCTGGGCGCTTTGCGGGTCTATTTGCAGCTGTTCACCTTCTAATAACCAGGTTTGACTGCCCGGCTCGCAGCTGGTGAGGCGGCCTTGGTGCAGCACCACTTTGCCGGTGGAAGTTTGCTCGATGTTCTGCGCCGAACCGCGCAGGTGTGTGGCGTGCAGGACAAACTCACCGCCGCTAAACGCCGCTTGGTTTTGGCTCATGCTCACCCGCGCATCGTTGCCGCGAATCACCGCGCCGGGCTGGCGGATTTCCACCCCGCCGGTCAGCGTGGCCTCATCACCTTTTTGGTCGTAGTGCATCTGGTGCGCTTTAAGCCTGCGGCTGCCCTGGGTGATGACCACATCGCCGTTTAAGCGCACATCTTGGCCCTCGCTCATCTGCGCGCCGTTGGCATCCACACAAATGGGGGCTTTGTCGAGGTCTTTGGGGGGCGGCTCTTTGGCCAGCGGGTCGATATACAAACCACTGCAAGACGGCCCCACTTGCTGCTGCTGTTGCGCGGTAAGCTGGTCTTTAGGCACCCAGTCCAGCATCACATCGGCGCGGATTGTGCCTGGGCTAAAGGCAACAGCCAGCGTGAAACACGCAGCTAAAAAGCACGCGAGCTTAGGCAATCCGTTGTGGCTGGCAGAGCGCTTGGGCATACTGGCGTTCGATAAAAAGAGATAGGTCGGCGATTGTAAAGACCTAAACCCCACATAACCACCTAGATTCTGCTCAGGCATCCTATGCAGCCCCAAATAATTGAAGAATTATCCGCCTGGACCGCCCAACAACTGAGTTTGCGCGGCGAAACCTTCACCGGCTGGCAAGCGCTCAGCGGCGATGCCGGGTTCCGGCGCTACTTCCGCCTGCACGCCCTGCCCTACCTCGCCGTATACGCCCCCCCCGCCAGTGAAAACAGCCTGTTATTCAACAACATAGCCCGTTTTTTTCGCCAACAAGGCCTGGCCGTGCCGGACATCATAAGCACCGATTTCGCCCAGGGTTTTTTGTTGGTGAGCGATTTAGGCGAAGACCTGTTTGCCACCCACCTGAGTGAAGAGTGGGTGGATGGGCTGTATGGCGAGGCCATCAACACCCTGCTGCACCTACAACAAATCACCCCAACACCCGGCCTGCTCGCCCCCTACGACGCCGCCTGCCTGCGCCGGGAGCTGGAACTCTTCCCGCAATGGTTTATCGGCGAACTGCTGCAATACACACTAAACAGCGACGAACAGCAGCTATTAACCCACACCTTCAGCCTGCTAGAACAGGCCGCAGCACAACAGCCCCAAGTGGTGGTACACCGGGATTTCCACAGCCGCAACCTGATCTTTCGGCAGGTGCAACCGGCGCAAGAAACCCTACAAGGCCGCCTGCTGCCGCCGGGTTTAATCGACTTCCAAGACGCCCTCATCGGCCCCGCCAGCTACGACTTAGTATCGCTACTGAAAGACTGCTACATCCACTGGCCCAAATCACAAGTGCGCACCTGGGCACTGGCCTACTACCAACAAGCCCAACAACAAGGCATCTGGCCGCGCCTGCGCGAAGGGGAATTTATCCAAAGCTTCGACCTAATGGGCTTACAGAGGCACCTTAAAGTACTGGGTATTTTCTCCCGCCTCTCCCTGCGCGACCACAAACACCAGTACCTCAACGACCTCCCCCGCGTACTCGCCTACACCCTGGAGGTGGCCGGGCACTACCCGGTTCTGGCGCGCTTCCACCTGTGGTTCTACCAACGCCTGATGCCGCGCATCCAGCAGCAGGCCTGGTATAAACCGCTGGCATTGGCGCCTTAATACTGCGTAACAGTTAACCAGAAGCCTCCGTTGCGCGCCCAAAAGCTGTGTAAGTCACGGGGAGCAAATAGTGAAAGTTAAAAATGAAGGGCAACCTTATTGGTTGTTCGAATTTTTAACTTTTGCTAGGCGATACCTGAGGGGTTGTGCAGACTTGGGTGATCCAACTGAGGTTTTTAGGTTTAATACATATCAAACAAAAGCTCCGCCATTTGCTCACTTTCCCACGCCATCAAATATTGCTTTAAATTTTTAAGAGTTTTATTTGTAGTGAGCGAATGGGAAGTCTCATCACAAAACTGCTCCAACACGGCTTGGCGTTCGCGCAGTAAATTTTTTTGCCTGGTGGAGTTTTTATGGTGGTAGTGGGCGTAGATAAACCCTGCAACACCCGATTGCTGGGTCATTTGTACTTTTTCGAATTGCAGGTCGCGCAGCTGTTTTTTAAGTAGTGCGGAAATACGTGGGAAATCTTCGGCGGAAAACTGCGCGCCATCGCCACCAATATGCTGGCTATACAGCGTAATAATGGTGCCTGCATCGTGTTTGTCGCGGGCGGTTAATAATTGCGCCATCAGTTCGTGTTTTATTATTTTTTGCTCTTCGTCTTGTTCTAAATCTGGGTGTAACACTTTGCTTAATTGGCGGAACATTTTATTAAGTGAGGAGGCATTAAATAATTCATTGGCGGCTTCGTTACTCGCCTTTTGCCCGCTTTCAAATTCTTTTTGAAAGAACTGTTCAAATTCATCATCAGCAAAAAAATCTTCGTCTTCATCATCTTCATCGAAAAAGTTCTGCTCTTTATCCGCCTCTGAGTTGCGGTTTTTATTTGTGGATTTTTCACCGAAGGGGTTGTCGTCCTCCGCACTATTTAGTGCTCCATCGCCCATTAAAATACTTTGTGCTTTGAGCATCAATTCTTTGACATCAATGGTGCGAAACGGATTTTCGTATAATTCGGTGACGGTGTAGATAATGTATTGGCCTAGGCGTAAGCGGTCCATTCCGCTTAGGCTTTTGCGTGGCCAGTGGGTGAGTAATAGCTCGACTTCTTCATGTTGCAGCCTGCACCATAGCTCCTCCTGTGGCCCGCAAAGCGCTTTGTACACACCATAAAAATCTTGGATTTGGTCGGATAACTGGCCCAGCAAGCGTTGCTCGTTTTGGACTTGTTTCCAAAGTTTGGCGAAGGTTTCTTGGGCGGTGGGGGTTTTCTTTTTACCCACTGGTTTTTTATTCTTGGTTACACGTAAACGGCCCATAAACTCACCCCAAAAAGGGGGCACATTAGGCGTAAATAATGCTCACGGCAAGTGCCTCACTGGGTTTTTTCCGGTGGGTGTTATTGAGGTGCGGCTGGAATGATCCCTGACGATGAATAACTCTACGGTAACACCGCATTTAACTGCAATAAAGATTGGCTAAATTGCGCTACTTGCTTAGCGTAGCGCGTGAATAATTCCGGCATTTTAGTGAGCACCAATTTTTGTGGCGAGCCATCCCTCTGAGTAATATGAGTAACCGGCAGACGCAAACCATCAATTTTATTATGCATGTGCTGGCGCCGTTGTTTGGCTAAAGGCCAAGTTAATTGGCGCTGAGTTTTGGAGGCCAAAAAAATATTTAATTGATGGCAATCCATGCAGGCACAAGACGAATGTTGTGTGATTTTCCAGTCATCGTCTTCCCGCACATTAGCTTGCAACCATTCGGTTATAGTGCGTTTTAGCTTCAATGCCAATGCGGCAAAACCCCAATGAATAAATTCTTCTGCTGCAAGCCTGGCCTGTGCCCAGGCCACTAAAGTAGTTAAATGGGCCGCGCCAAAATAATTAATGCCTGCTGCACCCCGTTTAACACGCGCTCATGCAATTGTGTTAATTGCGTGAGCTGGCATAAAGCCAATACGTTTTGCACAGTGAGAATATGTTGATTCGCTGCAGCGTCTTCTTCGGGTAATTCATGGGTTGAGTATTTTTTCTCATGGCGCTCGCAATAGCGTTCCACATGCCATTGCACTATGGCACTAGCCAGCGCTTTATTTTTATCGCTGCTACTGAGCAATTTGCGAATAATTTTATCTAATTGAGTTAATTCAACGCCAGGTTCTGGCGCATAACCCGTGTTAGCGTCTGCGGCCCAACGAGCCAATAATTGTTGGCACCACGGCAGGCCGTAACACGTATTAAATTGACCCAGCCAAGACGCCGTGCCGAGTGTTAAACCTCCCCAAGCTAGCCCGAATATTTCACCAAAAAATTGAGGCAAGACCGTAAACCCCTTAAAATAAAGTCGCCAAACAAAAAATAAAGTGGACCCAAAAGTCCAGACAAAAAAACCAATTAATTTAAGATAGGCT
>JBEGTZ010000162.1:0-5055 GCA_041179125.1 Pseudomonadota bacterium
CAGATAGTGAAAGTTTAAAATGAAGGGCAACCTTATTGGTTGTTCGAAATTTTAAACTTTTGCTAGATGGGCCAAGGGGTTGCGCAGACTTGGGTGATCCAACTGAGGTTTTTAGGTTGATACATCGGCGCGCAGGAGAGGAATGTGTTGTGTTGGGCATTACTGCCCAACCTACGCTCCACTCAATTTCGGGAGTGCTAAATAGTTACAGGGATTGGTGTTTGGGGGATGCGACACACCTGCGCTATAGCCAGTTACGCATCGGTGCAATAAAAAAGAGTTTGTACGGCTGGGCAATAAATTGCCCAGCCAACATTTACGCAGTATTGATGGGGTGATGCGGGTTGGGCATTACTACTCAACCCGCGCCAACAGGCTATTGCCCTGTAGCATCCCACACGCGGCCGGAACCGGTTCCGTTGGAGCCTGGGTTAAACACTTCAACGGCGATAACTTGATAGGTAGGGTCGTCGCTGGCGTTGAGGTTGTTCAAGTCCGGTAGCGTCCAGCCGCTATCCGCCCAAGCTTTAACGTGGTCAGCAAATATGATTTTGCTGTCTTGCCCCAGCGGCTGTTGTGCAGCCGGTTTGCTCCAATATTGATAGAAGGTAGCCGTGCCGTTGATGGAGGGTTTTGACTGCCGAGTTGAGCGGTAGGTGGTGTACTGAATGCCATTACTGGTGAAGGTTTTACCTTTTGTACCGCTTGAGGCGGGGTCGAAAGTCCAGCGTTGCAGCACGTAGTATTCCACCAAGCGCGCGGTGTTTGAGGTGGGCAAATTTTTGTCGTAGCCCCAACCGTACAACGCGATGTAACTGGCGCCGCTGTCTTTATCTAAACGGTAGCCGATCACGCGGTCTTTATCGCCATAATGCCAGCCTGGGCCGCCTACGTAGTTGTAACCGCCGCCCTGCCAGGTAACGTTAAAGGCGCCGTTTGGCTCCAAGGTTAAAGAAGTGGAGCCGCCGTCTTTCCAGTGGGTGAAGAAATAATCACCCACATGGCCGGTGGCATGGTTGGAGTTGATAACTTTTTTCTCAGTATATTTTTGTGTGTACGCCGAGTACTTAGCAAAGCTCGGCAATGTTACCGCTGTATCCAGTTTTCCATCGCGGGAATAAATAGCAAAGCCTGCAATGGTGGGGTTATCCACCCCTTTGGTCAGCTCGATAGTGAGCTTACGGTCCACCACGGGGATGTCTTCAAAGGTTGCGGTGTACGCGGAGGTATGGGTGTCCCTTTTGGTGAAAAGATCCAAGTTGCTCAGCACAGTATTGCCTTCAATCGCCACATTAAACGTGCGCGCACCGGCTTGGGTTTTTTCAAATTCCGCAAATTGTAAGACCACGGTGTAACGGCCATTAACCGTCACGGGAACTTCATAATTGAACACCCCGGAGCGCACAGTGGAATACAGCGCACTGCCCCGAACGACGTCAGTGATGATGGTGCCGCCGCTGGAGTATTTGTCTGGCTGGTAGGTAACGCCTTCAAACGTTGTGCTCACGGTGCTGCCGGAGTCTATGGCGACCACCAAGGGGAGCGTGATACCGCTGGAGCTGCTTGAACTGCTTGAACTGCTTGAACTGCTTGAGCTTGAGGATGAACTGGAGCTGCTTGAGGATGAGCTGGAGCCTGCGCAAAAACCGTGAATTATGATTAGTTTTCCATCGGGAGCAGTTATATGACCCATTCCAAAACTATCGCAACTCTGTGTAGGCGAGGATGTGGTGTTACCGGCGCACTTAGGATCATTACGGCGCTCTGACCATCGCTGATCACTGACACTCCAAATATACAAGTTTTCACCACTACACTTCTCATAGGCGGAGCCTGAACTGGATGAGGAACTAGAGCTACTGCTTGAAGAAGACGAGCTGCTCGATGAGGTGGTGTTACCGGTACAGCCCACCAACGCGGCCGACGCGAGGGCTGCGATTAGCCAACTAGAGAGTTGGTTCCACTTTATGTTTGTCATAGGTGCCTTCCAAAAAGGGTTGAGGGTGCCAAAAAGGGTTGAGGGGGATTAGTCATACATATTTACTGACGCACACGCTAACCCATTCAGAAGCAAAACAGTGTGCCCTAGGTCATGCTCTTTCTGGGCACTCTTTGGCACTTAGGCGTTTCCACACAGAGGCAGTAAGGCATACCCAGCCAATACACCCACTCAACTCACCGCGCCTCCAACTTCGGCGCACCGAAGTGCGCGTTACGATTAGTACGGGTTACGCCCTATCAAATCAAATACACTACCCGCGCCCATTTACCCCCTATGGTTAAACCCGATGAAACACCACCTATTTTTAATGTTATTTCTGCTCACCCCCATCACCAATGTTTTAGCCCAAGAAGCAAACACACTTAAAAACGTTTACAGCTCGGCGTTTAAAATGGGTACAGCGGTGAATATTGACGTTTCATCCGGCCAGGATAAAACCTCGCTGGACATTTTAAAAAAACACTTTAATACAATAACGCCAGAAAACATCATGAAAGCTGAGGTTATTAACCCCAGCAAGGATATTTATAATTTTAAACCGGCGGATGAATTTGTTGCGCTTGGGCGCAAACACAAATTATTTATGGTGGGCCATACCCTGGTATGGCACAACCAAACACCCGCCTGGTTTTTTACCAATGCCCAAGGGCAACCTAATTCCTCTGCCGAGCAAATAGAACGCATGAGAGAATTTATCGAAAAAGTAGCTGGCCGCTACAAAGGAAAAATAAATGCTTGGGACGTAGTAAATGAAGTCATCGCCGACGACGGCAGCTACCGTCCAACCACTTGGGTAAATGCGGTTGGCAATGGCGATGTATTAGTTAAATCGGCATTTAAATTTGCGCAGCACTATGCACCGAAAACAGAATTGTATTACAACGATTTTAATGCCTGGCGCCCCGCTAAAAGAGACGGCATTGTGCGCATGGTAAAAATGCTACAAGCCGAAGGCATTCGCATTGACGGCATTGGCATGCAAGGCCACTGGGGTTTAAATTACCCCAAAACAGAATATATTGAAGCGGCTATTGATGCATTTGCATCACTAGGTGTGAAAGTAATGATTACCGAATTGGATATAGACGTATTACCCCTAACCCGCGAAGGACAAATTATTGGCAACGTTATGGCGCACCCGCAATTCCAATTAGAGGAATTTAAAACCTATTTAGACCCTTATAAACAGGGCTTGCCGGGTGATGTACAAGCGGCTATTACCCGTCGTTATCAAGAGTTATTTGAATTATTTTACAGAAAACGCGACAAAATAGACCGCGTGAGTTTTTGGGGAATACACGATGGCATGTCATGGAAAAACGATTACCCAATACCCGGCAGAACAAACTACCCGCTAATTTGGAACCGAGATAAAACACCAAAACCAGCGTTAGAAGCCATCCTCAATGTTCCCAAAAATATTACCCAGTAGGTTGAAAAAGCAAAGCGCCTTCCGACACAAACACCCTCCGCACCACCGCGATTTAAATGCGCAGAGTGCGGCAACCCCGAGATGTCGGAAGGCGCCTTCGGCTTTTCCGACCTACGTGATAACGAAATCAACCCGGCGCGATTTAATCCGGGTTGCTCGTTTCGTTGAAAATTTCAGGAATGGTTTTTTAAATAAAACGTGCTCGCTCGAAAGCTTGTTCTGTTGGGCATTACTGCCCAACCTACGGGCTAAATAATTACGGGCTTAGTAATTTGCTCAGCCCGTAAGTTGGGCAGTAATGCCCAACACTCTCGCGGCCTCGTTGGAAAATTTCAGGAATGGTTTTTTAAATAAAACGTGCTCGCTCGAAAGCTTGTTCTGTTGGGCATTACTGCCCAACCTACGGGCTAAATAATTACGGGCTTAGTAATTTACTCAGTAATTTAGCTAAATAACTTATCGGATTTCTCAACCGAGTCCCGCGATAAGTAAAAACACGAGAACCCCGAATACTGCCAGCACAACGGTGGCAAGAGCTTTGGCGATAGTAATTTCGAAGATCGTAGTCACCGCCCAAGTTAATGTGAGTACAACCCCAGCCACAATAAGCGCTACTCGAACCTTGTTGGTACTTTTTTCATCGCCTCTCCGGTCGTTGTTGTTTTCGTTGTCCAATTTGTGTTCCTCTGAGGCTAAGCGGTGAGCGTTTTATTAGACGGTATGGATACGTTTAAATCAAGGATCAAGGAGGTGGTGATCTTGAAAATTGGCGCGCTTCAAGTGTCTCCACCGCCTTAATTCCTTTGATCGCCACCAGGCTAGTTTTGCCGCTGGGCCTTTGGCTAAACCCTGGATTTACTGATCTCATAGCGTGGTTGTTCGTGTAATCATCGTATAATGAAGTGCCATTCATGTCTGCTCCCTTGACTCCATATCGATTCCTTATCTGCTTTTTGCCTACTTCAACACCCGTTTTGTTCGCAAATAGCGAACTTTTAATTGACAGAAAACACCGCCTCCTCTACCTTATTCCCATGGTTAGTGAAGGAGAGAAAATTTCGCCATCGACTGAGTTTGCTGTATTGAAACTCGCGGAGAGTTCGCTCTCTACCAATTACCCGCCCAAGCAGCGCTAGGCCTTATGCGCCTATCCAGCATGGCAGCGAGTACACACCCGTAGGGGCGAACCCTACGGGTGGAAAACAAGGGGTTTATGTTGATCACTCTCCACCTTTAATTGGGCGAAGCTACTAGCGAATTCCGCAGGGTAGTAATTAAAGGTAACGCGTATGAATAGTACTTCTGACCAAGATCAACAGGCACCCGGAGATAACTCCGCGAAGAAAAAGAAGAAGAACCTAACGTGGACACTTATCAAGTGGGTAATACTCCTTGGTAAGTTGTTATGGAAGGTAATCAAATTCTTTTCCGACGAGGAGTGAACACTCTAGGTGTTCTCCTTGCTTTTTTAGAGATTAAAAATGATTAATAAAGCACTTAAAACAATAAGGCAATATCACAAAGTTCAGCAAGCTGAACTTGCTGAACAGTTGTGCATATCAAAATCTTATCTGTCTGAAATTGAATCAGGAAAGAAACCAGTGTCTTTTGATTTTCTCGA
>JBEGTZ010000163.1:0-7201 GCA_041179125.1 Pseudomonadota bacterium
AAATGAAGGGCAACCTTATTGGTTGTTCGAAATTTTAAACTTTTGCTAGATGGGCCAAGGGGTTGCGCAGACTTGGGTGATTCAACTGAGGTTTCTAGGTTAAACACTGGCAAAAAAACAATAATTTTACTTAAGGGTGGAGCGTATGGATTTTATCTGGTTGGTCGTTTTGGTTGTGGTGGTATGGGTGCTGATTGGCGTGCGGATTGTTGAGCAGCAAACGGTGGTGATTGTGCAGCTTTTAGGGCGTTATTCCTGCACACTCACGGCGGGTATTAATTGGATTTTTGTGCCGTTTCAATTAAGTGCAGGCCGCCTCTCATTAAAAATAGAATCAGTCCCCGCCACAGTGGAAGTTAAAACCTCCGACAACATGTTCGTCTCTTTGCCGGTGAATTTAATGATTCAGGTGGAGCCGCAAAATGCCAAAGATGCGTTTTATAAATTGCAAAAACCCCACGAACAAGTGCGTGCATGGGTATTAAATACCGTGCGCTCCATCGCCGCAGGTATGACGTTAGAGGAAATGTTTAACGACCGCGAGCGCGTGGTAAATGAAGTGCGCGGTCTGCTCACCGCCAAATTATCTGAATTTGGTTATCGCCTAGAAGGCGTATTAATCGACCAACCGATGGTATCCGCCGAAGTACAATCATCATTTAACCGCGTAGTGGCAGCCACTCGAGAAAAAGAAGCCGCCTTGCAAGAGGGTGAGGCGATTAAAATTCGCATCGTAAAACAAGCTGAGGCCGAAGCCGATGCCCAGCGAGAGCGCGCCAAAGGCCTTGCTGATTCACGCCGGATTTTAGCGGCGGGTTTGCAAGAATCCTTAAGTGGGTTCGCTAAAATCCCACAAAATATGGCGTTGGCATTATTAATTGAAACCAACCGTATTGACGCGATGCGTGAAGCGTCTAAACACGGCAATTTAATTTTAATGGATTTGGGCAAAACCGACGGCGCCCAAAAAGCGCTAACACCACTGTTAAATGGGTTAAAAAATAAAGAAACACCCACGCATTCAGAGCCTGCGAACGATTGATCGCGCTGTGCTCAACTGAGGTTTCTAGGTTAAACCTAACGCCCTCCCTGTGCTCGGCCAAAAATTATTTTTAGTGTTTTTGCAAGGCTCCTTAAAAGATAGCTGTTTTTAGGGAGCATTTTTAAATCGCAACAAATTAAACCAGCCCACACAAAACGCGATTCCGCCAACAGGTGTTAAAGCGCCAACCACACTTGGGGCACCCAATGCCAGCGCATATAAACTACCGCTAAAAATGATCGAGCCTAAAACCCAGGCCCAAAAACTCAACCGCCAGGGTTGCTCAGCCGCTGCAAAACTTAAAGCCAATAAAGCCAAAGCATGAAAAAACTGGTACAGCACCGCCGTGTGCCAAATAGCTAAATCATGCGCCGTTAAAATTGATTTCAGTCCGTGCGCACCAAAAGCCCCGGCTAACACCGCAACACCCCCTAAAATAGCGGCCGCTTTAATTGATGTATTCATTTTATAACCCGTGCTGCGGTTCGAGTTACCACATCAAATCATCAGGAATTTGAAAATCCGCATAAGGGTCATTTTCCTGCTCAATATGAGCATCCAAAACAGCTTGGCTCACAATAAAACTACCATCACGCTCAATAATTTTGTTGGCCACCTGGTGCGGCACTAATTCATACCCGTCACCGTGTTTAGCAATGGCTAATTGCCCATTTAAAAGCGATTTTTGCAGCGCAGGGTTGATAAGAATTTTTTTAACCGTTGTGCCATCGGTAAAGTTGTAAGCCACATCACCGGATCGCGGTTGCTTATTGAGGTCAATGAGCTGTTTTATCTGCGCAGCAATAGCTTTTTTATGTGCCAAAGCGTTGCGTGCATCATTCAGTTCTTGGTCTTTTTGCAGCTTGTGCAGGCGCGCCTCTTCCGCTGCAACCTTTACTGGGGCTGGGGGTTTGTCCTTGCTTTTATGTTGCATTTTGGTTTGTTTGCGTTGTTCTTTTTGAATGGTTTTAGCTTTTTTGGTGTCGATTAAACCCGCTTTAAGCAGTTGATCTTGTAGTGAACTCATGCCCAATCCCCATTAATTTAAACAGCATTTTTTAAATTTTTTCCCGCTGCCACAGGGGCATGGGTCGTTTCGATTGGGTGCGGCAGGTTTTGTGAACGGTGTAGTGGTTTGGGTAACGCTTGCATATATTTCGCGCATTAATTGATAAAAATGCCCCACGCCCTCAGCTGCTTCAGCGAATAATTCATCAGTATTCTCAGGTAATTCTTCAAGATTATCCATCTCACTTAAGGCTCTATCCCAATGCGCGATGAGAAATATCATGTTGATTAAAACCGGGTGAGTTTCAGCAATATTGAAAAAATCATCATCATTAGCAGAATCCGCAGCAATCTCCTCCCATACACTATAAAACTCCTGCCACACATCCTCACAATACCAATAGGCTTGCAAATAGCCATCACACCATTGGGCCACAGCACTGTTGGGCGGCGTCCCCACCGGGCTGTAACCATTGTGTAACCATTGTTCATCCGTCATGAGCGCATCCACATCATGCAGAATTTCATTCCAATGAGCGGCCAATTGTGTATCCATCAGCAGCGCCTCTGCGCTGTCTGTTTCTTGATTCAACACTAATTCCAGCAATTCCTCAGCAGTAAGCTCAATGGGCGCACTGCGCCCACTCACAAGCGCCCCTAAGGCCTGATGCGGTGAAAAAACCTCTGTAAAACGCGCTGACACCGTGTTGAGGAGGGTAGTTAATGAGGTGAGCACTTCTGGATAGGACATAAAAAAACCTGGCAGAAAAAACCGCAAGCATAACCCAATTGCGCTTTGCTACGCGCACTTAGGGTTCTAGGAGTATTCATTTTGCACTAGCAAAAGCCTGTTACATTTTTGTGCGCACAGACAAAATTCCCTCGAAAACAGCCCCAAATTTTGGCCTTCGTTCGCCTTTAGCCAAACTTAGCGCTAGTTCAACAAATAAAGATTGACTCGGGCGGCAAAAGGTATAACCTACCCTCGAAGCTAGAAGGTGCGGCTTTTTTTGTGTTTACCGGTACGATGTTCGATTTGTAGTAACTCGTCTTGTTTCCCCACGCAATCCCTCTCTTTGGCTCAACCCTGGCGTTAAAAACCGGGAGACGAATCTTCAAATTCTTACATTTTTTAAGGTAGTACATATGTCCACAATGACCGGCACTGTTAAATGGTTTAACGAAAGCAAAGGTTTTGGTTTTATCTCCCCAGAATCAGGCCCTGATGTGTTTGCCCACTTTAGCGCCATCCAAGGCGACGGTTTCAAAACTTTAGCTGAAGGCCAAAAAGTACGTTTTACTGTTACTGACGGTAAAAAAGGTCCTCAAGCCGAGAACATCACAAAAATCTAATTAAAACCGCTGCTTACACGCCTGATTGTGTAGCACTTTTGTGTTTCGTCTGGCCAGAGCATGAGTTCTTACAAAAACCCCAGCGAGTGATCCCTTAGGTTTTTGTATTTTAGATTTTTAAAAAAGGGTAAAGCCTAGGCTTTACCCTTTTTTATTGCCCGAACATAATTGCCCATGGGGCACCTGAAAAATCCACTTTTCGCGCACTTCGTTATTTTCGTACTCAGTCGGTCATTTATGCCTGCGTCGCGCCACCTTCTGCATTCATGCAGTAGTCCGCGCGAAAAGGCCTCACGATCATGACCAAAATTGAATTTCGGAATAGCCCCATATTTCGTGTACACACTTTGGTCCAACAGGAATATTAACTGCCATGCACAGTATTGAAGCGCTAGCGGATTATTTACGCCAATTTGCACAGGCGCGGGAATGGGAGAAATTCCACAATCCAAAAAATTTATGCATGGCGCTCAGCGTTGAAGTGGCTGAAGTGTGTGAGCATTTTCAGTGGTTAACCCCGGATGAAGCAGGCAATTTACCGGACGCAAAACGTGATGCCGTGGCGCTTGAGCTTGCCGATGTGCAAATGTACCTGGTGCGCCTTGCCGATCAATTGGGGATTGATTTGTGGCAGGCGATCAATCTAAAAAGCAAACTTAATGAGGCCAAATATCCCGCCGAATTGGTGCGCGGTAATGCGGCTAAATACACCGAATATACCCAGCGGCAAGAGTAGGGGGCTTATGCTTTTAGTTACCGATTCATCCGGCAAAAAAGTTTTAACCTGGCAGCCCCAACGGATTTTTTGTATTGGCCGCAATTATGCGGAGCACGCACGCGAGATGGGCCACGACCCAGCCATTGAGCCACCTTTTTTCTTCACCAAACCCTTATCCGCACTGTGTCCCGCCCGTGGCAATTGGTATCTGCCGGATTTTTCATCCCAGGTGGAGCACGAATTGGAATTGGTTTTGGGCCTGCATGTACCGCTCAATCAGGGGCGTCATGCAAGCGCTGAGCAGGCGAGCCAATGGATAACCACCTGTGCCCTGGGACTTGATATGACCTGCCGAGACATTCAGCGTGAAGCCAAAAACGCGGGACGCCCTTGGGATATCGCCAAAGGGTTTGACACTTCTGCGCCTTTAACGCCTATGTTAAAACTAGGCAATGAGGGGTTAGGCCGTTTGGGAAATATGGCGCTTTATGTCAATGAAAACCTGCGGCAACAGGGTAATTGGCGTGAAATGCTGTGGCCGCCAGGTGAATTAATTGCGCATATTTCTCGTTATTTTTCTCTGCAATCCGGGGATTTAATTTTTACCGGAACCCCTGCTGGGGTTGCACCGCTTAAACCTGGCGATCATTTAGCGGCTCATTTAGATGGATTTCCCCATGAAATCGACCTGCGAATTCACGCATCGCCATTTGGCTCATAGCGTTTTAAGTGCTGTATTTACAGCGTAAAATATCCCTTTTGTATTGAGGTTCTCGTGTCAAAATTAAATGCCCGCCAACATGAAGCTGTACGCTACATTGATGGCCCTTGCCTCGTATTGGCTGGGGCGGGCAGCGGTAAAACCAGTGTAATTACGCGTAAAATTGCTTATTTAATAGAAGAGTGCGGCATGAGCGCTCGGCATATCGCGGCGGTTACATTTACCAATAAAGCCGCCCGCGAAATGAAAGAGCGGGTAGGAAAACTGATAAAACGCAAAGATGCACAGGGCTTAACTGTTTCCACATTCCACAATTTGGGTTTAAATATTATTCGCAGAGAATATAAAACCTTAGGCTATAAACCAGGGTTTTCTATTTTGGATGCTGAAGATGCGCGCAGTATCTTAAAGGAATTAATGTTACGTGATGGTGATTTTAATACAGAAATTCTTGATGCCGTGCAAAGCCAAATTTCAAATTGGAAATCGGCATTAATTAATGCAGATCAGGCACTGGAGCGTGCGGAAAACGCGACTCAGCAACTGTGTGCCATTGCTTACGGGCGCTATATTCAAGCATTGCAAGCTTATAATGCAGTGGATTTCGATGATTTAATTCGATTGCCTGCGCAATTGTTTTTAGCGCATGAAGATGTATTGCACCGCTGGCAGCAGCGTATACGTTATTTGTTGGTGGATGAATACCAAGATACCAACTCCAGCCAATATATTTTAGTGCAACAATTAATAGGCGGGCGTGGAGCACTTACCGTAGTGGGGGATGACGACCAAAGTATTTATGCGTGGCGTGGCGCACGGCCAGAAAATTTAAGCCAGCTCAAACAGGATTTTCCAAATTTACACATTGTTAAACTTGAGCAAAATTACCGATCAACGGCCCGAATATTAAAAGTCGCCAACCAAGTGATCAGCAATAACCCGCACGAATTTGAAAAAACCCTCTGGAGTGAGTTGGGTGTGGGTGAAATGTTGCGGGTTATTCGCAACCCAACGGAAGACGCAGAAGCGGAGCGCGTTGCCAATGAAATTCTCAGCCAAAAACTACGCCGCCAAGCGCAGTTTCGCGATTTTGCTATTTTATATCGAGGTAATCACCAGAGCCGGTTAATTGAGCTTAAATTGCAGCAATATCAAATTCCTTACAATATTAGCGGTGGCACGAGTTTTTTTGCTAAAACAGAAATTAAAGACATTATGGCTTATTTGCGCTTGCTGGTTAATCCTGCGGACGACAATGCTTTTTTGCGTGTTATTAATACGCCCCGCCGCCAAATAGGCACGAACACATTAGAATCCTTAGGCCGCTACGCTACGGAACGGGAAATTAGCCTTTTAAATGCGTGCCAAGAAATAGGTATTCAATCACTGATTTCTGGCAAAAGTTTGGATCGCATTCGCCATTTTGCCGATTGGTTGCAAAAAGTTCGCAACAACTGCCACGCCGATGATCCGGTGGCCGCTATACGTGAAATGGTGGAGGATATTGATTACGAATCTTGGCTTCATCAAAATGCCAGCTCACCCAAAGTAGCTGAAAAACGTTTGGAAAATGTCTGGTATTTGGTCGATTCAATTAAATTGCAGCTGGAGCGCAACGAAGACGAAACCAAAAGCCACGAAGAAAATTTAAACGCAGCCATCGCCAAACTTTTATTGTTAGATTTATTGGAGCGCCAAGAGGAAGAGGACACGGGGGATCGCGTGCAAATGATGACGTTACATGCATCCAAAGGGCTGGAATTTCCGCATGTTTTTTTGATTGGCCTTGAAGAAGAATTATTACCCCATCGCAATTCAATTGATAGCGGCACGGTTGAAGAGGAGCGCAGGCTCATGTATGTCGGCATTACGCGAGCGCAGCGTACTTTGACGCTCACCCTTGCTGGCACACGCAAACAATTTGGCGAAAAACAAGAAACCACACCCAGCCGTTTCATAGATGAAATGCCCGCTGAGGATATTGAAAAAGAAGGTTTTGGTAATGCAACCGTGGAACAGGTTGAGAAAAAAGGCAAAGAAACCATTTCAAATATTATGCGTTTATTCGATGAATAAACCTTAAGACATACAATTATGCTCAATGAATTATTTTCTGTGATGGCGCCAACTTTGGTGGGTACACTTATTGGCTGGGTTTGGGCCAGAAAGTCCATCGCCTATCCTGCGGATTTTGTTTCTAAAATTGTGATGAATATAGGCACCCCGTGTCTTTTTATTTCGGTTATGAGCAAGGTTCAAGTGGGTGTTGGTGCTATGGGTAAAATGGCATTCGCATTTGCTTTGGTTTTAGGGTTAATGGGTGTGTTAAGCGTTGTGATCATTCGCTGTTTGCGTTTAG
>JBEGTZ010000164.1:0-21418 GCA_041179125.1 Pseudomonadota bacterium
CCACCCAATTTACCGGCACTATTAATGGCGGTGTTAATACCGCCACGGGCAATACCGCAGCGCCACGGGATGAAATTAAATTAGCCGTAGCCGCAGGCACTTTTGCGGTAACGCAGCAGGGTGCAGGCCGCGTTGAATTTTTAAATGACAGCCTAGGCGCGCAGATTAAAATTAACTTTACTGAAATTGAAGCCCTGTACGGCGGCGGCGCTAAAGATACTTTTACGGTAACGGGCGTGGATGCGTTGGATATGCTGCTGAATGGGATGGAGGGCACCGATGCCATTACCTTGCCCGCCATTAAATTAAACATAGGTTTATCGGCGGGAGTGGATTCGTCTGCGGCCAATGGTTTAATCCTCGCGAATTTTGAATCCATTACCGGGGATGCTTCGCAAGACAATACCCTGCGGGCTATTACTGATGGCATTGCCACTTGGAATATTAATAAAGTAAATTCTGGTGTCTTAACCTTGGGCGGCACGTCTACCGAATTTACAAACTTTAACCATTTAGTCTCCGGCACTGGCGCGGGGCAATTTATTTTTAGCGACACCGGCAGCATTAAAATCATCGACGCAAATGCCAATGATGCATTAATCGGTAAAGCGGTAAATACCCGTTGGGATTTTGCCGCCGTGAATGGTGCGGCATCTGTAAGCCTTGTGGATATGAGCGCGCCCGCCACACCCAAAACCTATGTGGAAAAAATAACCGGCATTAAAAAAATAACCGGCAATACGGCTGATGATGAATTTAATGTAAGTGCAGTTAAGGCCAGCGAGGCCAGCGCGCTAAACAATTTAATTATTAACGGTGGCGCCGGTGTAAATACCTTTAACGCCCCACAAGGCGCTTGGGCTTGGCAATTAACCGGCAGCCAGCAGGGGGATTTAAACCTTAATACCAATGCGCAAACAATAAAGTTTTCTCAAATAAAAAACCTAATGGCTAATAGCAGCGCTAATGCCGGCCAAAATTTAAATTACACCGGCACGGCCACCACCCCAGGAAGTTTGGTAAGCGCCTGGGCTATTGATACTGAAAACACCTTAACCGCCACCATTAATAACGAAGCCACGCATTTAACGAACTTTGCACGGGTTGATACCGGCACGGGTGATGACACGTTAAGCATTAACGCCGCCTATAAAAACGCCATTCATTTAAATGGTGGAATTAATAAAGCTAACCTGGGCGCGCTGGGCAGTATTGATACGCTGAGCGGTGATGGCAACGACGCGATTACCAGCGCATTAACCGCAAGTGTGTGGACATTAAAAGAAGAAAATAATAAACGGTTTATTCGCGTAAGCTCCGGCACACAAACCCGCATTAAAGAATTAACCGGGTTTAACGACCTCAGTGTTAATACCCAGGGCATCACCACAAACATTGATCTATTAGCCTCCACGCTGAATGACAACCAATGGAATATTACCGGCGGCACTACCGGCAGCCTTACCGCACAAATCAGCACTCTGAATTTTAGTGGTTTTAGCGCGTTAATGGGTTCGGACACGGCAGACACCTTTGCTTTTGCTAAAGGGAAGGTATTTAAAGGTGACATAGACGGCGCTAAGGGTGTGAATATTGTGGATGTGTCCGGCAGTGGGCAAACCAATTTCACCTTGGATGACACCTTAAATAACACCTCCGGCAGCGCACTGTTCGGCGTTAAAAATGCCACGGTTGTAAAAGGCGCGGGCGCGGCTTCCCAATTAACGCTTAAATCTACCCAGCAGGCGGAGTGGATTATTGATGCTATTAATGGCGGCACGCTGAATTATGGCGGTGCCGGTGTTAATGCCAAAAAATTAGGTTTTGAAGGTTTTGGCTTGGTCATCGGTGGTGAGGGCGCGGATACGTTTACTGTAAATACCGGCGGTGCGATTGAAAAAATAGAGGGCGGTTTGGGCACTGATGTATTAAATGCCATAACCAATCAAAATAACACCTGGCAAATAGACGCCAGCGTGGCGGTTACAAACACCACCACTAATGCCACCTACATAAAAACCGCGCAAAATATAGAACAATTAAATGGTGGCAGTGGGCAGGATAATTACACGCTAAACGCCGCATTTACCGGCGATATTAATGCCGGGGCAGGCAACGATACACTCACGCTCACCGCCACTGGCAGTTTAGCCCCCAGCGGCAGTTTGTTAGGCGCCAGCGGCAATGTATTAAAAGCCACCTTTGATGGCGGTGCGGACAATAATGAATTAACCAGCAGCAGCGGTGAAAACCGTTGGGTGATGAGCAGCTTAAATGCCGGTGTTATTGAGCGGTTAAATACCGGCAGTGAAAGTGCCAGTGCATTAATTAATTTTAAAAATGTTAACCAACTGCGCACCGCCAACAACACGGATCAATTAACGTTTGCCGCCCTCAGCAGTGATTTAACCTGGACGCTTAAGGCCACAGGCAGCAGCGTTAATAACGCCGCCACCCCGGCGCCACTCAATACACAGTTTAATGGCTTTAAACACCTGACCGCAGGCGCAGGTGCCGACACGCTTACTGCCAGTGCTGCATTGGATAGCCTGGCGTTAGGCGCGGGTGTTAATAAATTAATTTTGAGTGAAGGCGCGCAAATTACACACGTAACCGGCGGCCAAGATGCGGATGAATTGGTAAGTTTTAGCCGCGCCAACCAATGGCAAATGCTAAATGCCACCCAGGGGCAATTAAGCAGCAGCATTAATGGTAATAACCCGGCCAGCGGCGATGTGATTAAAACCTTTAGCGGGTTTGAATTATTCACCGGCACGGGCACAGACCGTTTAACCGCAGCGGCAGGCGCGTTAGCGACTGATGTAAACCAGTGGGTAATTACTAAAAATAATGAAGGCACGTTAAACACAACCCTCGCGTTTAAAAACTTTAGCGATTTAACCGGCAGCAACGGCGCGGATAAGATTAGGTTTGCAGCAACGGGCAGTTTAAGCGGTAGTTTTGATGGCGCAGGCGGTGCGGATACGCTCACGGCCCGTGCGGGGGATAATGCGTGGAATTTTAGTACGGATTCCAGCGGCAGCCTCACACAAATTAATGCGGGTAATAATTCAAACAATTCGAATAATTCAAACAATTCAAATTCAAACACACCCTACATTAAATTCACCCGCTTCAGCGCGGCTGCTAATTTTATCGGCAGCGAGGGCACGGATTTAATCACACTAGAGAACGCCGCGCGCCGGGTTAATTTAAATGCCGGTGGGCAAGCGGGCGATGCACTCACCCTTAAATACACCGATAACCTCAGTGTACAAAGTGATGGCAACACCTGGTTGGGCGTAAGCGGTATTCAAACCGTAACCGCGCTGAATACGAATAATCCAAACACCCCAAATGCTCAGCTCACCAGCACCGCCAGCGCTAACAGTGTGTGGACTATAAATGCGCGCAATACAGGCACTTGGGCAAGCGACGGCGCGGCGCGGATATTTAATGGGTTTAATGTAATTACCGGCAGCAGCGCGCAGGATATTTTTACGCTCACCGGTGTGGGGGTTATTAGCGGCGGCATTAATGGCGGCGGGGCTGTTATTCCTAGCGGGGCTGTTATTCCTAGCGGGGCGGTTATTCCTAGCGGGGCTGTAGCCGATGAATTAAATGCCGATAAAACTCAATCGTCTTTTTGGAATATTACCGCCACAGGTAGCGGCGAGCTTAATTACAGCGGCATCAACAGCGCGCCGGTGCAAACCTTCAGCGGCATTGAACGCCTGGCCGGGGGGGATTCCAACGATTGGTTTAAGGTACACAACAGCGGCGGTACTTTAATTGATATAGCACTTGAAGGCGGCAACAGTACGGACACTGCCGAATTTACCGGCGGTTTGGACCTGGTGTTTGGCCAGCCGGACGTAGACGGTGTGAATTTAAGCCATATTGAAAACATCAACGGCGGCAATGGCAACAACACCTTGCGCTCCACCGGGGATGCGGTGTGGACTATTCTGGACAGCCAAAACACCCGCATCACCTCCGGCGGGCAAACCCAAACCTTTAAAAACCTCACCAGCCTTCGCGGCGGCAAAGGCACGGACGACTTTATTTTTGAAGCGGGCGGCAGCATCACCGGCACGGTGTTTGGCGGCGAAGGGGCGAACTCTTTAACCCTAAAACGGCCTGGGTACGCGGTGCAGGTGGCGCTGAGTGATGCCTTTGAGGGCGCGGCTTCATACACCCCATCGCTCAACAGCAGCCAAAAAATAACCGATTTTGTCGGCATACACACCCTCACTACCCTGGCCGCAAGCGGCACCGTCAGCGGGCCAAACCAAGCCAACACCTGGACGCTAAACGCCGACCATATCAGCCTAAACGGCCTCATCCTAAAAGGCTTTGACGTGCTGAACGGCGGCAGTTTTGCAGACCGTTTTATCAACGCCCGCAGCCACACCGCACCGCTTTTAACCCTAAGCGGCAACGGCGACCGCGATACCCTGGAGCAGCAGTCCGCCACCGGCCAATCGGTGTACTGGGCTTTAAACGGCGAAACCGGCAACCGCCTTCAAGCCACGGCGGATGCCGCCACCACGCACCTGCGCTTTAGCGGTATAGAGCAGCTAGAAGGCGGCGCTGGCGACGACACTTTCACGCTGGCCCAGGGCGCGGCCTATTTTGAACATCTGCACGGCGCAGGCGGCGCCAACACCCTCGCCAGTATTAATGCCGCGCAGGCCCAAGTGTGGAAGCTGGCGGCGCTGCCCAGCAGCACCCCAGACACCGCAACAGCCACCACAACAACCCCCACAACAGCCACCACAAAAACCGCAGACGGCACACTCAACAGCACCGCATGGTCGAATATTCAAACCCTACAAGGCACAGGCCGCGACCGCATTCAGGGCGGTGATGACAACCACCGCTGGACAATTAACCGGGGCGGCAACCTGGCGCTTGAGCAAAGCAATGCAACCCAAAAACGCAGCCTGAGCGCCACCGGCATCGCGCAGGTTGAAGGCGGGCAAGGGCAGGATGACTTTGTGCTGGCCGAAACGGCGGCTGACGCGGTGGGTGTATTCGCCAGCCTCAACGGCGGCACGGCGCAGGACGCCAGCAGCAGTGTGCGCGACAGCCTAGAGGCCACAGCGGTGGTGCAAAACCTTAACCTGCGTTTGGACTTAGCCGCAGGCGCCCTTAACACCCAAGCGGACACACTGGTGGTAAGTGGAATAGAAAAAATTACGCTGAACAACAGCCGCAGCAATACCCTGTACGGGCCGGGTGCGGCGGAAAGTGGCTGGGTGTGGACGTTTAAAGGCGAGGACACCCTGGCCTCATTACAGGCCCCAGGCCCGCAAAACAGCGTGCAATTTAGCGGCGTAACGCAGATAAAAGCCGGTAATGGCAATGACCTGTTTAAACTCGATGACGCCTTTAAGCTGGAAGGTGAAAACAACGGCTTAGATGGCGGCGGCGGCACGGATTATGTGGACTACAGCCAGATCGACAAAGCAATGGACGTAAATGTAGGGCCGAGCACCCAACTTAAAAACATCGAAGGCTTGATCGGCAAAGCGGGCGACACCCGCCTGCGCTTGCGGGTAGACGACAGCGCCAGCAGCAACACCGAATGGCGCATCGGCACCTTTGCGGGCAACAGCAGCCTAAGCGACGGCCAGAACGACGGCTACATCCGCCTTTCTAACCAAAAAACCATCGAATTTATCGACTTTTCCAGCCTCGTGGGCAGCCAAGGCGCCGACACCTTCACCCTAAACGGCGGCTTTGACGGCAACATCAGCACCGGCAGCGGGGTGGATCGCGTCACCCTAAACGCCACCCCGGCCAGCCTCAAAAACAACATCACCTTCGCCAACGACGCCGAAGACAGCCTGCACCTTACCGGCACCCTCAAACCCGCCAGCTCAGCCACCGAAACAACAGCCGCGCAAGCACCTATAAAAGAAACCTTCAAACAGCAGGACAATAAAGGCCAAGAACAGCTCAGCGTGGAAGGTGGCGGGCAGGCCATCACCCTAAAATTTAACCCCTGGGCCAATATTAATGACGAACTGAACGCCGATGAAATACGGGTACAAACAGCCACCGACAGCGCCGGAACCAACACCCTGGCCTTAGACGGCAACCGCCTACGCATGACCAGCACCACAGCCGTAAGCAAACCCGCCACTACCACCGGCACCCCCCAAGCGCCCGACGCCCCCAGCCTGAACGGCAAAACCGGCAGCCTCATCAGCCTCAGCAACAAAACCCACTGGGCGCTGATCGGCCAAACCGGCGACCGCCTCAGCCTACAAGGCAACACCCGCCTGAGCGGCAACCTCAACATCGAAAAATTTGCGCTCATGCCTACAGCTACCAGCCCCACAACAGGCCCAGAACAAATCCTGCACGCCCAGCACATCACCTTCAGCACCCTAAGCCAGCTAGGTGAAGCACAAAACCCCATCGGCATCAACAGCACCACACTCACCGTCACTCACCTGCGCGACGACGCCTACCTGCACAACACCTCCAGCGCCCTCACCCTCGCCGGGCTGGACGGCAACGGCGCGTTTAGCCTCACCGCCGACGGCGCCATCAGCCAAAGCCAAGCCCTGCAATCCACCAAAAACTTCAGCCTCAGCGCACAAGACGGCATCAGCCTCAACCACGCAGGCAACAGCCTCACCGGCAGCCTGGCCCTCACCGCAGGCGGCGCCATCAGCCTCACCAACGGCAACACCCAACTCAGCCAGCTGAACAGCGGCGGCAACCTCACCTTTAACGGCGGCAGCTTCAGCGTCAGCGGCCCCCTCAGCGTGCAAGGCGCGGCCAGCATCGAAAGCAGCGGCAGCGTAAAAGCCACCCACGCCAACAACCAGCTCAGCCAGCTCAGCCTCAGCGCAGGCGGCAGCAGTGAGATCACCTCCAGCACCCACACCCAACTGAAAGGCAGCAGCCAAGGCACACTCAGCCTTACCGCCCAAGGCATCGACTTATCCGGCGCCCTCACTGCCAGCCAGCTGGAACTGAACGCAGGCAGCGGGCTACTGAACATCAACCAAGCCCTCAACGCCCCCGACATCACACTCACGGGCAAAAACATCAGCCTAGAAACAGACCTCAACGCACAAACGCTGCGCCTCACCGCAGAAGACAACCTAACCCTCAACAAAAACATCAGCCTCAGCGGCACCTTCGAGGCCACCAGCGGCACGGGTGGCATCAACGCCAACCCCCTTGCCAGCGTAAAATCCGCCCAAAACATCACCCTCAGCACCCAAGGCGCCATCATCGGCGCCCACCTGGACGCACCTGAAACCCACCTAAACAGCGGCGGCGGCATGGACATTACCCTGAACACCGCCCTGCTAACCGCCGTAGACAGCGGCAACCAAAACGTCAAAATCAGCAGCCAAAACGCCCTGCAAGTGGACCGCTTAAGCGCAGGCGGCGCCGTTAGCCTGAACGTAGAAAACGGCAACCTCACCCTCAACAACCGCAGCGACAACCCGGCCCTAAAAGACCTACCCAAAAACACCCCAGAAGAGCGCGCCCGCAGCGGCGTCATCAGCAGCGCCTTTAACCCCAACCCTACTGACCCCAACGACCCCAGCGCCAGCAACCCCAACAGCCAAGTGGTGATAGACCTCAAAAATGGCGCCGTGAAAGCCCTGGGCGACTTAAACACCAACGCACCGGATATCGTCGGTAAAAATGTGGTCGTCACCGCGCTGTCGGGCAAAGGCGGCATCGGCACACCGGGGCGTCGGTTAGTGACGTACAGCGACACCGTAACCCTACTCTCCCCCCTCACCTGGCGCCCCAAATACGCCTACGGCAAAACCGACACCGTACTGGTGAAAACTGACAACCTGTTCGACATCTCGCAATTATTATTAGCCACCAGCAACCAATTAATCGAAGTAGAACCCCTAGAAGACATCAACCCCGCTGTCTTCACCGACATCCGCAACTACACCAGCAGCGAAACCGCTGTGATGTTGCCGGAGGATCAGCGGTATGAAGATTTATGAGTGATGCGGTATGCGCTTGCGCTATGAAGCCGCAACGGTTCAGCTGACCGGCCCCGCGCCCAAAACCTCAAGGCCCGTGTGTGCTATCTCGCACACACATTAGCGGCAATCTACGCTTCCAGCCTGCGCCCGCCCTTCAAGATAATCACGCCCCCGGCGCAGCTACACCGCGCCCGGCACACGTCAACACCTACCCACACCACCTAAAACACCTAATCCACAAAGGAAACCCCTATGGCCCAGCCAGACTTAATTGCACTCAACATCCCCGAAGCCGACCTGCTCGACATCCAAACCGCCCTCACCACCCTCACCACCAAACTGGCCCCGCACCTAATCAGTCTCAGCACCAACGTGCGCAAAGACCTGCCCAAAATGGGTGAAAAAAGCCAAGCCTTTGTGGGCAAAGCGCGGGAATTTGCCAGCCAAAACCCGGCCCTGGTGCCCAGCTTCCTCGACCTGGCCGCCTTTGAAATCGACTGGAAAGCCGTGGAACTGCTCACCAGCCTGCAACGCCAACTGGCCCCCCTGGCCGACAACCTCAGCGATACCCTGGTGCTCAGCGGCAGCGAAGCCTACCAAGCCGCGCTTATCTTCTACAGCAACATCAAAGTAGCCGCACGCGCCAACGTACCCAACGCCAAAACCATCGAAGACGACCTCGCCAAACGCTTCCCCGGCGGCGGCAGCAGCCGAACGGCCAGCAGTGTCAGCGGCCCCGGCGCCAACCCGGCCCCGGCAGCAACACCCGCCAACGCCTAACCACTGCCAGCGCCCCTTGCTCGCCGCTCAGCACGGCGGCGGGGGATTCCAGATTAAAAGCCCCGCCATTGCACCAAATTGGCACGAAATCCAAGCAAAAAGCCTCGGCAACGCAGCTATTAGGTGCGACAACCCCACTAAAAGCCTCGATGGCCTCACTCAAAGCCTCGGCGACCTCACTCAAAGCCTCGATGGCCTCGCTAAAAGCCTCGGCAACCTCACTAAAAGCCTCGCCGCCGCACCTAATAGCTGCGCTGAGGGGGTAAAAAGCCTCGGCAGCGCACCTAATAGGTGCGGCGACCTCCCTAAAAGCCTCGGCGACCTCGTTAAAAGCCTCGACAGCCTCACTCAAAGCCTCGGCAGGTGGGTTCAACGCGCCCCTGTGCGCTATGGCGCACACGCAAAAGCGATAAACACCCCTACACACCCACCCCAAAGGCTCGCATAATGCGGCCCGCTTCACATAATCCCCACGCCACCTCCGCACAAGGACAGCGCTATGCGCCACACCATCACGTCCAGCCGCAGCCTGCCCCTGCTGAACCGCGCCACCTGCGTGGACCACGGTTTTTTGCACTTTGATGCCTACCTCAACCTGAACCCCGGCCCCGGCCCGCACCAGCTCTACAAAAGCGCCCAGTACCTCGTCATCCAAACCCCATGCCCCGGCCAGCCAAACCCCAGCCAGCTCGCCATCCCCAGCGGCGCACTCATTTGGCTGGCCCACAGCCTACGCCAACCGTTCAAACCTGCCGAAGGCAAACACGCCCACTTTGAAGGCTGCACCCTAAGCCTGCACCGCAGCAGCTCAAGTGATGTACAAAACCCAAGCCATGAACAAAACCACACCACAGCCCATAACGGGTTTTTAATTAAAAACACAACACCCAACCCAGGCCAACCGATACAACACGCTTTTATAGGCGACTACTACCTACAGCACTGTTTATTGCCTTTTATCGACAGCCTCAACAAAGCCTATTAACACAGGCTAGGCGCGCGACTTTGTTTACCGGTGAACCGTACAAACCGCCGCCAACCTGTGCCACAATCCGGGCCTTTCATGCCCTAGCCCTTCAACCAAAATTTGTAAAGGAAACCCCTACCATGCTCATTACTAACCTTAATGTTTCGCGCGTTCTGCTTCTAACCTGCGCCATCGCAAGCCTCGCCGCCTGCGGCTCCGGCAAAAAAAACAACAGCAGCAGCTCGTCTAGCTCTAGCAGCAGCTCCAGTTCCAGCTCAAGCTCCAGCGGCTTTGCCTTCAGCGCCGCCAGCTTCACGCCGCAAACCAACCAACAGCCGGACACCCGCGTCACCTCCACCACGCTCACTCTCACCGGCCTAAACGCCACCGGCACGCTTAAACTCACCGGCGACGCCAGCGCCGAATACGCCCTTAACGGCGGCAGCTTCACCAAAACTGAAGCCCCCCTCAGCGCAGGCAGCAACACCGTAGCCATCCGCTTAGTGACCGCAAAAACCGCCAGCACCACCACCCAAGCCACGCTCAGCATCGGCAGCCAAAGCGCCCAATTTAGTGCCACCACCCAAGCGGATATTATTGCCCCCACCGGCAGCATTAACTTCCCCCCCGCCGTAAGCCTTACCGAAGGCACCAGCGTCATCATGCGTGGCACCGTAAAAGACGAAGGCGGCAGCGCACAAAATCAAACCAGCGGTGTTAAAAGCGTAAAAATAAATAACACCCTAGCCACATTAAGTACGCCTGCGCCCATTACAGGAATAATCACTTGGGAATTAAAAGACGTACCGCTCACCGCAGGCACACAAATAATTAAATTAGAAGTAGAAGATAACGCAGGCAATAAAAACACCCGCGCCGCACAAGTAGAAATAACCCAAGGCGATATTACAAAAGCCTTCCCGGAAAATGGCGGCGTGGATTTTGTGGGGCCGCAAACGGTGGCTTGGGATAACTTGGATGGGCGCAACCGCGCACTCGTTATGGATGTGGACGCTAAAGCTTTGATTGCGGTGGATTTGAATACGGGGGCGCGAACAACTTTATCGACAGGATTTATTTTCGATAATAAAGATACTCAAGGAGGTGAAAACTATGTCGGTGCGCCCTTGGTGCTTGATCGTAAAAATAAAATTCTTTACACCTGCCAAACCGATGTCACCTTCGGCAGCACTTTTTCTGAAGTCGTTTCAATCAATTTAATCAGCGGTGTAAAAACCAATCTTACAGGGGCGGCTACTTACGCCTGTAGCGGATTAGTTGTACATCATTTAAATGACTACAGCCGCGTTTATGTGGGTTCAGCCTATCAAGGCACCATCACGGGATGGGAGGCGGGCAAGTGGGCTGATTTGTTTTCATTCAGCGATGCTGTCGCACCTTATGTACCTAACGATAAAAATTTATTTACAAATGCTGGAGGGATGGCGCTTGATGAAAAACGTGCAAGAATATTGATGACTTCATTAAGCGGAGATCAATTTGTTCTTTCAATCGACGCCTCAAAAGGAAATGGTGATGTATTGCGCGGTAACAGAACAATATTTTCCAATGCATTCGTTCCCAATGATAGCGTTAAATTTTCCGCAACCGGTAATAATGTTTTAACTTCGATAAAAGTAGATGAAGATCGGAGCCGTGCATTATTGATTGACCGCGCAAAGATTTCTATTTTCGCACTGGAATTAAACAGTGATGCCACAAAAGATGGCGCTCGCAGTATATTATCCGACAACATTAAAAACCCAATCAATAAGCTGGCCGATCCTTATGGCCTGCATATTGAAGCGGGTATGCCTTATGCCTTGGTGGTAGATAAAAAACTAAAAGGGTTAATGGCAATAGATGTGGAAAGTGGCGAACGTGTGATAATCACAAAATCCAGCAATTAATAGAGTGCTTCTGCTTTAATGTGCGCCACCAATTGCTCGCGGACATTAAAGTAAATAATCGAAAGGGTAGCGGGATGTTGAAATGCAATAAAGAGATGGTGGCCCCTATGCTTAATAAATATATTCGGCTGACGGCCTTAACAATGGCAGTTATTTTTAATTCATCGTGTGAGGCAAGTATGTTTACTGCCAAAGAAGATGTGGTGCTTTTTTCTCGCGTGCAGGGAAAGTTATTTTTTGAAGGCAAGCCCGTGGTTTCGGCTAAGGTAATTCGGCGTTATATATATGACACTAAAGACCCGATTGAGGATTTTTGCATAACCAACAATAGTGGAGAGTTTGATTTTCCTTCGGTCGTCAGAAAAAACACTTCCGTTAGCGGTTTAACTCAGTTCGTTTCTCACCAGGAAATGGTTGTTGAGTTCAGGGGCAATGTTTATCCAATTTGGGGTCATGGAAAAATGGAGAAAGCCGAGAATTCTGAATATGATGGATTTTTTAAAAAATTAAAATGTAACATTGATGATGAGCTGGTAAGGATGCGATTAAATAATCGTGACCTTGTTTTAACTAATTGTGTATTTGAAAATTAAAGAGAGCCTTATGACTTATTTATCACCTAAAGATGCATCTGAGCTTGCTGCTGATGTATGCGCAGTGAACAAACATTTGGCGGTAAACCTAATGGCGTTTTTAAGCAACCTATTGTTTGCAAAAAACACAACCAAGGTAATGAATTCCGAAGTTGGCTTCCGTGCGATAAACGCCACAGCAAAAATACAGCGAGGCGGTCAGAATGGTTAAGCAGCGTATCGGATTGGGCGCTTTAATAATGACAGTTATTTTTAATTCATCATGCGAGGCAGGTATGTTTACTAAAGAAGACGCAGTGCTTTTTTCTCGGGTGCAGGGGCAAGTATTATTTAAGGGGGTTCCACTGGCAAAAGCTAAAGTTATTCGTCGTTACATCTATGATGCACAAAATCCAATAGAAGATTTATGCGTGACGAATGATGAGGGCATGTTTGAGCTGCCAGCGATTATCAAAAAAAATGCCGTCGTTACACCCCTGGCTCAGTTTGTGGTGCATCAACAAATTTTTGTTGAACGCAATGGAGTAGAGGAGCAAATATGGTCGCATGGAAAAATGCTTAGGCATGAAAATTCAGAGTATGGAGGGGAGTTCAAGCCTGTCACATGCGACCTATCTAATGAATTGCAGCGAATAAAGGTTGGGCTTGCATATTTTGTTTACACAAATTGTGTTTGGTAATTAACTATTAAGGAAACATTATGACTAATTTAACACCTTTGGACGCAGCCGGATTAGCCACTGAAGTATATGCAGTTAATCGGGGAGATCCTGCAGGGCTAAAACTTTTTTTAAAAAACCCTTTGTTTGCCTCAGAGGCAACGAAACTAATGAATGCACAAGTGGGATTTCGCACCATTAATGCAACCGATGCTTTTGGTGTTTGCGCTTTAGGAGCAGGCGCTTATGCAAACCACATTATTATAGTTTTTCGCGGCTCAACTTCAGCGAATCACGGTGCGGATTGGGCCAGTAACGCACGCATCGGCGTTGAGACTTCTAAAACTGGTTTGCCTGTGCATATTGGCTTTAATTCCATTTTTAAAAGTATGCAGCCGGAAATCCAAGCATTTTTATTGCAACACCCCACAGCGCTTATGGTGCATTGTGTTGGACATAGTTTAGGTGGTGCCGTGGCTACAATAGCGGCGGACTGGGTTTCACAAAGCCTTAAAAAGCCAGTGCGTTTATATACCTTCGGCGCCCCGCGCCCAGGGCTTCAGCCTTTTGCAAAGCGGTTAAGCAGCCGCATGGGTGCGGATAATATTTACCGTGTGTACCACGCCACCGATCCAGTACCCATGATTCCAATTTATCCTTTTGTACACGCACCCATGCCAGGTTATGGTCATTTTGTGCCGTCCAGCGAAGGCATTTCGTCTGGGGTTGCGCATTTCATGGATAACTACCTGCGATCTGTGGCAACGGCAACTTGGCCGGAGCTTAACCGACGAGCACCTTTGTACACGGTGGAAGATGCGGTAGAAGATTTTTTAAAATCTAAAACTCGATTAGACCCTGCCAACCCCAAAACTTGGGCTTGGTTGGATGCCAGCTTGTTGTGGATACTTAAAAAAATTGGCGCAGGTATCGCTGTCGGTTTACACACTCCTTTTGTAGGTGTAGTTACTATCGTGGATAAAATAGTCTGGATACTGCAATACGGGATGGAAAAAATTAAGGATATGAATAGCTGGGTGCTGCGTTTTATGCAAAAAATTATGCAAGCCCTCGGTATGGCGGTAGCCAAAACCGCAGAGGAATTAACCAAAGTATTGTTGACGCGAGTACTGCATTATTTAGTGGTTAAAATGACCGCTGAAGCACAAAAGGCTATTAGAAATATTATTGGCTAATTAAAAATTAATTCAATCTTACGTAAAAATTCAGGAGATTTTATGCAGGCCCAATTTACACCGCATGTGAAAGATGATTTAACCCAAGAACTAGGCCTTCCGCCTTTAATGAACCCAGGGTTGGAATGCCCATCGGCTGCCCTGCTGGAAGAATTATTTGGCCGCCCTCGCGCTGACTTTTCAGCGCAATGTCGCCCTCCCACACTAGAAGGCTTTAAAAAACAGTTAAAAACTGCCTCTGTAGGCCCGTTTAGTGTTATGGGGCTTGGTCGAGCGGTAGATAGTTTGGCCGCAGTTATGAGTGAGATTAAGCGTAGTGAACCTTTGGTTTATCAGCATATCGGTACGGCAGGAATGTTGTGCTGCCGTTATATGCGTAATGCAGGGCAAAAGCTGAGTAGTCACAGCTGGGGCACCGCTATAGATTTAACCTTGTGCGGTAAGTTGGATGTGCGTGGGAACCGTAAAGTCTTTGCAGGCCTTACCTTGATTGCGCCTATTTTTAATCGGCATGGTTGGTATTGGGGGGCAAAGTTTAGAACGGAAGATGCCATGCACTTTGAAGTTGGAAAAGCAAAATTATTGGAATGGTTTCCGCGCCCGTTGACACAATCCAGCCCAATATCGACTGATACAATGGCCGGTGTTAGCGCTACAGCAAAAAATAAGACAAATTTAAAGCTGGGCGATCAAGGGGAAGATGTTAAGGCTGTTCAAAAGCTGCTAATGATGAAATGGTATCAAATAAAAGTTGATGGTGTTTTTGGTAGCCAAACAGAACAAACAATTAAAAAATTCCAAATGAAAAGCGGGTTAACTGCTGATGGCATTGTGGGCCATAAGACATTGGAAAAGCTGAGGGCTTGACATGATAAAAATTATTTTATTTGTGTGTTTTACAGTTGGGGCAATTGGCGTAAACGCTGAAAGCATTGCCTATCAAAAAATACCTAACTGTCCTAGTGCGGAAAAAAATATAGAAAACATTTACGCCAATAAAGATTTAAGTGTTAGTGTTTGTTATCATTCGGGCGAATGGGATGTTTTTGCAGTATCCAGTGACAGCCATTCTTGGCTGGACTTTAAACGGGGCAATGATTTTTATTCTACTGAGCAGGCCGTCGTATATGAATTTCCCAATGTACAGTTCCCTAATTTGGCAGATGGGAAAATGGAGCTTCACACGAAAAACAACACACTTATAGGTGTTATTTTTCGTATTGTGCAGGGAGATAGCAAAACAAGCAGCGAACTATATGTTGTAAAGCTTGATGCGACTGGCGCTTATTTTTGCGGTAGGGAAAAAGCTAATGACAAAGCCAGGTTGCGCTTAAGTAACATAAGCGCCTGCAAGCCATTACCCCTAAAAGAATTGGTATTAAAATCATTGCCTGCACATGAGCGCAAGCGTAATTAATTGCCCCATGTAAATATAATTCTGATCGGATAAGGTTTAAATCTCATGTTCACGCATAATCAAAACGCCGTATAAAGCGCATTTGTTATCGCAGTGTTTTAGATAAAAGGTATTTTATGCAAGCCCCTACATTTTCACCAAACAAGGCCCAGCTATTAGCCTTAGCTATTGCGAGCATAACCCAAGGGTTTTGTGCCCTCGTTTGGGCCGCTCCTGAAGGTGGGCAGGTTGTAGCGGGGCAAGGGGCCATAGAACAAATTGAAAAAGAAACACGGATACAGCAAGCCACAGAACGGCTAAGCATTGACTGGAAAAACTTTGACGTTAATAGCGATGAGCGGGTGAAGTTTATTCAGCCCAACAGTTCCTCCATTGCGTTTAACCGCATCCTCAGCAATAAAGGCTCACTTATTCAGGGCCAAATTGATGCGAATGGCCAAGTGGTTTTAATTAACCCCAACGGTATTATTTTCACCCAAGGTGCTAGCGTAAATGCCGGGGCATTAATTGCCTCTGCACTGCAAATGAGCGACCAAGATTACCTAAACGGTAAATTCACATTAAATGCGCTGGAAGGTACAGAAGGCCGAGTGATTAACTCCGGCCTGTTAAATGCAGCCACAGGTGGCAACATTAGTTTAATCGGCCAAAGTGTAGAAAATAACGGCCTGATTAGCGCCAACCTAGGCAGCGTTAATTTAGCCGCCGGTAAAGAAGCGGTTTTAACCTTTGAGCCTAATGGTTTAATTGGTGTAAAAATCACCCAAGAAGTATTGCAAAAAGACCTAGGCGTAGATGCCGCCATAATAAACAACGGCGAGATTAAAACCGAAGGCGGAAAAGTGTTATTAACCGCCAGCGTGAGCAAAGACATATTCAGCCAAGCGGTAAACACCGGAGAATTAAAACAAGCTAAAAGTGCGGTAGTGCATGAGGATGGGAGTTTTACTTTAGGTGGTGGTGCGGACGTACAAAATACAGGCGCAATAAATGTAGGCGGGGAAGGCAAAGCCGGTGAAGCTGTAATTATCGGTGAAAATATTACCAACCAAGGAACCGTTAGCGCAGACAGCCAAACCGAGAACGCCGGAAAAATTGAAATAACCGCTAAAAACATAAACGAAACAAAAGACAAAGGCACAGTAACCGCAGTAGCCCATAAAAACGGCAAAGGCGGGGATATTAAATTACTCGGCGACAAAGTAGGTTTGCTTGATAGCGCCAAAATAGATGCCTCGGGCGCGAATGGCGGCGGGCAGGTTTTATTGGGCGGTGATAAAACGGGTGATAATCCATTAGTTAAAAATGCACAATTTTTATATGTGAGCGAAGAAGCGCAAGTTCACGTTGATGGCATCAAAAGTGGGGCTGGGGGGAAATTAATAGCCTTTTCAGAAGATACAACAAGAATAGGAGGTGTTTTAAGTGCTGCTGGCGGCCATTTATATGGTGATGGTGGTTTTATTGAAACATCCGGGTGGCAAGGGCTAGACATTATCCGCGCCCCTAATGTATCTGCTGAGAGCGGCAATGCGGGCAAGTGGTTAATTGACCCGAACAATATAACAATTGAAGACTCAAATTTTCTTATTGGCTTTCCTTCTGCTGGCTACGAAAGTTCTAGTGATACAGCCAGAATTGGTTGGCAGAGAATTCAATCTGTTTTAAATTCTGGAGGCACCGTCGAGATTATTACGGGGCAAAGTAACAACCAAAATGGGGGGACAATATCTATAAGCGCTGGACGCACTTTAGCGCTGACCCAAGAAGGAACCCTTACTCTGCGTGCAAAAAATAATATTGAAGTAACCCAATCGGCTTCCGGTGCTACCGTTTCAGCGACTGGCGCAAAATTAAATCTAAATCTCTTTGCCGATAATGCAATTGATCTGCGTGCAGCAAAAATAGACACCAACGGCGGCACCTTCATCGCCACGGCCAACACCGGCACCATCAGTTCCACCAACGAAATCACTACCAGCGGCGCCTACAACACCAACGCCCTTGCAGCGGATTACATCGCCCGCAACTCCGCCGGGGCCATCACGCTCACCGCCACAGCAGGCGCTATTAGCGTAAACAAACTCACCGCCAGCGGCGGCGCCGTTACCGACCACGCGGGCAGCAATGGCGCGGCTATTACGCTCACGGGCAACAGCATCACCTCCAGCGGTTTAATCACCAGCCAAGGCGGTGAGGGACATAACCAAGACAGAGATGGGGCGCTTAAAAATGGCGGCCATGCGGGCGCTATAGTGTTAACGGCCAATACCGGCGCCATTAGCGTGCAAGAAGTGAATGCGAACGGCGGCGGCGCCCGGCCCGTTACGCCGCCCCAAGGCAGCACAAGCGAGGTTCACAACCTAAGCGCCCACGGCGGTAATGCCGCCAGTATTACTTTAAGCACCGCAAACCAAGCCATTATTTTAGGCGGCAATGTAAACGCCGCAGGTGCGCCCGCCGCTAAAGTGCCCACGGATACCACCAACAGCGTAACCGACGGCCAAAACGGCAACATCACCTTCACCGGCAACGTACAGTTAAATGCGGCGGCTATTGCCCTTAATACCACCACCCAAAGTATTAGCCAAACCACACCCAGCCCACAAAATGGGGCCATCACCATTAATGGCAGCGTGGCGCTGGCAGCGGGTGTGAGCAGTGGTAATTTATCCATTGATGCCGATAGCATTTTAATTACCGACGCCATCGGCACCCAGGCCAAACCCATTAATGAACTTACCCTGCGCGGCCTAAAAAATATCACCGCACAGAATATTCACACCCGCAAACCTTTTCTTCGCGCCCCGCTTATTACCCTCAATAGCCTATTTAACTACGGCACTACCGGCAGTGAAGCCAACCCGGATATTCGTTTAATGGGCGCAGCGGGGGTTTTAAATTACCAAGGCGGCGGTTTAAATAATTCCATTATTGTAAACACCGAAAACAATAGCCAAAAAGCCACTTTAAATGGCCCGCTTACGGGGGCTGCGTGGGGGTTGAATGGTGTGGACAGCGGCACCTTTAGCGCCCCTGGCACCATTGCACCCGGCGTACATTTTTACAACATAAAAGCCATTAATGCAGGCAGTGGGGATGACACCTTTAGCCTAAGCGCTGCCGGTTGGGCGGGCACCCTGGATGCAGGCGCGGGGCTTAATGAACTGCGTTTGCCCAGTGACACAAACGCCGTTAACTGGGCGCTGAGCAAAAACCAAAATACCTACACCGCGCAGGCCTCCGGCGCCTTAACTACAAAAATAAACGTAACCGGCAGCCTGGCCCAATTAACCGCCAGCGGCACCGGCAGCAACGGTTTAAACCTTAACACCAGCACCACCACCACCTGGAGTTTAACCAGCACTACGCCTGTTTTTAGCTTGAACAATAGCGATTTGGGTGCGCTGAGTTTTACGGGTTTTAATGCATTAAACGGCGGCACGGGTGCGGATGTGTTTGATTATTCCGCCAATGCCGCCCTGCATTTTGTGGGCAGCTTAAATGGCGGTGATGGGGCAACGATTAAAGATGAAATTAAAGGCCTAAACACCAATACCCTGTGGGATTTAAGCGGCACACAACAACAATTTATTACTGCTGCGGAAACTATTAATTTTTCTGCGATAGAAACGCTTACCGGCGGCAGTGCGGCGGATACGGTTAAATTATCCAGCAGCATTAAAAGCGTGGACTTGGGCGGGCCTTTGGGTGATGTAACGCTGAATAATATTGAAACCCTTCAAGCCACTTCAGTGGATGCCAATAACAAAGCTAATGCCAAACTCACCGGCTATGCGGCTTCTTCCACTTGGGACATAACAGGCGTTAATACAGGTAAAATCACCGACACCACCAACGCAAATAATGCCACCGAATTCACCGGCTTTAGTGAATTAATTAGCGCAAGCGGCACCGGCAACGCAGATACATTTACCCTGGGCGCCACCAACACGACCCAAGGTGTGATGACTAAAATAACCGGCCAAAAAAATGATATTTTAAATGCGCGCAGCGGCGCAGGTATTGTTAATAATTGGCTGATTAATGCCGACGGTACAGCGCAAGTAAAAGATGCCAATAACGCGGCCTACATTACCACGCTGGACGGCGTAGGCACGGTAAATGGCAGTGTGGATGCGGACAGCTTTATTGCCAACGGCATTTATAAAGAAACCATTAATGCCCGCCCCGGCAATGAAGTGGGCGATACCAACAACAGCCTAACCACCAACAAAGCCGACGTGGTATTTGCTGCCACGGAATACACCACCAACGGTATTAAGGGCATTAATGGATTTAACGCCAGCGGCAGCAATACCGAATTTAAAGCCACAGCAGCGGCGGCCACTAATACACTGGAATGGAGTGTAACCCCTGGCGGCGCGGCTAATTTAACCGGCAGCGTAAAAGACGTTGCCAGCAACCAAACACTTAATTTTACTAATTTTGATGCGCTCACAGGCGGTAGCAATAACGATTCATTTACCTTGGGGGCAGGCACTTTTACCGGCGGCACTATTAAAGCAGGCACCCCTGCGAGCGCCAGCACGCAAGACCGTTTAATAAATACCACGGCCACAACAACTTGGGATTTAACCACTAACCAAGTGCGCGGGATTAGCTTCAGTGGGTTTAATTATTTACAGGGTAGTAATACCGATACCCTGAATGCGGCTAACATCGCGAATACTTGGAGTTTTTCCAGCGTTAATGCCACGTTAAATACAACACTCAACACAGCCACCAACCTCAGCGGTTTTAGTGTGATTAACGGCGGCAACCAAAAAGATATTTTTAACATAAATACAAATACCACCGGCATTAATTTATTCGGCAACGCAGGCGCAGATGAATTTATTCTGGCCGATGCCAGCATTAAAACTGATTTATTAGACGGCGGCACCAATACCAGCCTTGAAAGCGACAGCGTTAAAGTAAATTCTGGCACTAATAACTGGATAACAACCGCCGCGCACACCGGCAGTGTGAATGCTAATAATTTTAGCGGGATAGAAGTTTTGGCGGGTGGTTTGGGTGGCGATACGCTGACTAACCAAATCATCACTAGCCAAAGTTTTTTATTAACCGCAGCGGGCGCGGGTGCCCTTCAATCCCAAACCACAGGTCAATCCCAAACCACCCCGCCGATTGTGGCGGTAAACGTGACCGGCATGGAAACCATTAAAGCCGTGGCGGAATTAAAAGGCTTAGACACCGGTGCCCTCAGCTGGAATATTACTGGCACGGATAAAGGCACACTGACCACACAAAATAATAACGCCACACAAACCCTAATTAATTTTGACACCATCGCGCAATTAAGCGGCGGCGATGCCAATGATATTTTTGATCTCACCGCCAGTGATGCGAAATTAACCAATGAGATGAACGGTGGCAACGGCGTTAATACGGTAAAAGCACCGAACGCCATTAATACTTGGAAAATGACTAATGCCACCGCCACCGATGGCACTGTGACCGGCGGTTTTACATTTAAAAATATTCAAACGTTAAATGGCGGCAACTTAAGTGACACCTTGGATGTATCCGCCGTGGCGAATACCACGGCTAATACCACGGTAAAGGCCGGAAATTTATTATCCATAGAACACATAAACGGTGACGGCACCACCACCCTTTTACAAGGCGCTAATACCGCCAACACTTGGCAATTAACCACCGCCACGGCGGGCGCGTTAAATAATGTTTTAAGCAATACCGCTTTAAGCTTTAGCGGCGTGGCCGGTGTGTTAGGCGGCAGCGGGCAGGATATTTTTAACCTCACCAATGCCACCCAATTTACCGGCACTATTAATGGCGGTGTTAATACCGCCACGGGCAATACCGCAGCGCCACGGGATGAAATTAAATTAGCCGTAGCCGCAGGCACTTTTGCGGTAACGCAGCAGGG
>JBEGTZ010000165.1:0-9660 GCA_041179125.1 Pseudomonadota bacterium
CTGCTTGCTTTGGGCGCGGCGATCATAAAATCACACACCACCAAAGCGCACTGTCGGACTATTTTACGTGTGCAGCATAAAAACGCTTATCTCAGGCAACATTTTAGTTGCGGGCCTAAAAAAACGCAGATGCGCGCCATTAAAATCAAGCGCTTACAGGCTGTGTTTTACAAAAAACAAAAAAATGACACTTTTGTTGCTCGCATCAATAGGAGGGCAGAACGCTATCCCGAGGTGAAATTATTTAGCGCCAAAACCATCTAACCCAAAAATCATAAAAGGTAAAAAATCACACAAACACAGCGAAAATTATCACCGCGCCTTTAATGGGTTTACGCATAAAGTGGCCCTACTTCGGCGCGGCATGTAATCCACAAGGACGCAACAACCATTCGGGACAGGAACCGATTAATACCGCGTAAGAAGGAACCAAAAGGCAAGGAGTTATTCAACACACTGCCTTCAATAACCCATATATTGGAGAATATTATGTTAATAAATAAACAAAAAATGATTAAAGGAATTTGCCTGGCAGGCATAGCACTATCGTCACTTAATGCCGTGGCGGGAGACCGCGAAATTGGCGGCTATGTTGACAAAGCAGAAGAGCGATTTGTGCGTAACGTTTGGAATTTTGTAAAAAATTTCCAAAGCTGGAAAACCATAGGTTCTCACCGGTATTTAAATACCCAATATTATTTTAATCAGCCCTACATGATGACCACATCACACCAAAATTATGTAGATAAAATGGATTTTGCGTATATCGCAGGCCACGGCAGTGATTATTATATTGAAACCAACAAAAGCCTAAACCAGGGTGTGGATTTAACCAACGCACCGGCTTACGGCGATTTAGCCACCAATGGTGATTTAGAATTCATGGTAATTGAATCCTGTTACACCGTTGTCAGTCGGCCTGAATCTGCAAATTGGGCTGCACCCTACAGCAAAATGTTTCGCGGTTTACACCAATTAGTCGGGTTCCACACGCTGAGCAATTCAGATAACGGCATTCCCAATAATTACGCCCAAAAATTAAAAGCCAACGGTGGCGTATGGCAATCCTGGTTTGCTGCGGTAAACGAAGAGCGCTACTGGATATTTAACCCCACCAATTCCGACGGCTCACCCTACCCAGGCCTTGCCAGCGCCGTGATGTACACCTCAACGGAAAACGACCGTTTAGGCAGCTACGCAGCGGATCCCGCCGGTGGCACCAACGGTATGAAAACCTGGTGGCAATATTAATTGCTCCTTCAATTAACCCTTTTAAAATGAACAGGAATATTCACATGAACATTAAAACTTTAGTTAAAGCCATTGTGGTTGTAGGCGCAAGCATGGGTGCGCAGTCTTTACTGGCCGCAGGGCCGGACGACCTGGTGCTGTATAAATTTAATCGTTTACCGATTAAAAGCCTGGACAGCACACTTAACAGCATGAAATATCTGATCGGTGAAACCCCCACAGCAGCCAAAGCTGATGAAGATAATACCGTGCGTTTTGTCTCCCCCAAAGACATCAACACCACCTTCGAGCAAAACTTAACAACCGGCGATTTACGCTTCCAACGTAATTTCTCCGCTTATTTAGGCGACGCCAAACCCAGCCTGCCCAGCCCGGAAGAAGCAGTAAAATTAGCGCACCATTTCCTTGCTACCAATTCATTGGCGCCCGCTAACGAACAGGAGCTCAAAGTGGTGCATATTGGTGGCCTGCGCTCAAGCACCATGATTAATGACAAACCCGGCCCCATCATTGATAAATTAATCACCGTCAATTTTGGCCGCCAAATAAACGGCCTGCCCGTTATTGGCCCAGGTTCAAAAATGGTGGTTAATGTAGGCGATAAAGGCGAAGTGGTAGGTGTCATTCGCCACTGGCGGGAATTGGCAGGCAAACAAGCAATAAACGCTGCCGAAACTTACTCCGAAGCGGAAGCTAAACGTTTGGCCTTAGCGCAAATGAGCAAAGAATTTGGCAGCAAAACGGAATTTGAAATTTTGCAAAGTAAAATTGCTTACTACGATAACAACGGCGTTTATTTACAACCGGTTTACGCCTTTGAAACCCGTGTAATAAACCATGAACTGGGCGATACCTTTAATTACGTAAGCGTAGTGCCCGCCATGATTAACACACCGGAAGCATTAAATTTGCGCCAAACAGAAGCGTTATCGGTTGATTTAATCAACCGCAACGAAAACGTAAAACCCACCACGCGCACCAAAGGATTTGATTAATCTTGGCGGCAGGTTGGGCAGCAATGCCCAACACCCTCGGTTCATCGAATCGTATTATTTAACCTAGAAACCTCAGTTGGGCGCCCAACTGAGGTTTCTAGGTTAAATGTTAAATACGCAACAAGTTGTGATCTGGCGGGCGTCGCCGCAGAGTTACTTGGGATATTCTAAGCGGCCTCACCCATTGCCCTGAGAGGGTTTTATGCTTCTATTAATGCAAAAAAGCGTTTGGATTCTACTAACACTCACCAGCAGTTTTGCTGCACTGTGCAGCTCCCGCGCGTTAGCAGGGGTAAAAAGCACTGAAAATAGCATGTATAGCGTACGCCGCGATATACGCCGCTGCGCGGCACCGGCCTGCGGTGGTTGGTGGGTCGCTCCCGTAAATACAGCGGCGTCTAGCTTATTAAACGAATCATTATTAGCCATACAGGACGCACCACACACTGGGTCCGCGCCTGCATATGTCGCTGATTTAGAATTTAGCTGCGCGCACTGGACGCCCCAACAAATCAACACGTTTTCAGCCCTCGCTGAGCGCGGTGTAGCGTTAATTTATGGCCAATTATCACCCTCCCGCTCGGTTGACTCTAGCCTCAACGATGGCCAGGAACCCCAAAATACATACCGCACTCTGGTGGTTCGCGATGCGTTTACCTCTGCGAACTCAAATGCCCCTAAAGGCATTTTTTATACAGTAAAAAGCACCGGCATAATGTGTACTCTCGCACCGTGCCCGACGGATCAGGCGGACATGATTAACACTAAAACAAGCCAAAAAATACACGCCCTAGACTTTGACAAAACGTTTACCCCGGAGCAACTGGCTCAGGCACAACTAGATTTAGACGCGTCAGGCTTTGTAGCAAGCGGCACCCAGCACCTGTTTAACGCAGAAGCTGGTGAAGGTGTGCGCCTGGAAATAAACCAAATATTCTGGCCATTTCCTGCCGCAGCCCAGTAACGCGCCTCGTCTTGCCGCATTAATTCAACAGGCAAGCGTACTAACAATATTTTATCCTAGAAACCTCGGTTGAGCGCCCAAAAGCTGTGTAAGGCACGGGTAGTGGATAGTGATAGTGATAGTGATAGTGATAGTGATAGTGATAGTGATAGTTAAAAATAAAGGGCAACCTTATTGGTTGTTCGAAATTTCTAACTTTTGCTAGACGAAGCCTGAAGACTTGCACAGATTTGGGTGGCTCAACTGAGGTTTCTAGATTTAATAGAAATAAAACCTTAATTAATTTTTTCGTGTTTTTAATTGTTTTTGTCGCGGAGATTCAGTTTATTTTTTTGCAGAACCTAGGGTGGATTCGGAGCGATGCGACCATCCACCCTTTCGCGAACCCACCGCCTAAAGTTGATCCACTTTACGAGTTACGATTAGGCGTTAACCAAGCGTTCATAAGGCTTCCAGCCAATAAAGCAAGATCAGTTCACAGTCTTGGCTATTAGGCTGGTCGCAGCCAAGCTGAATATGTAGTATTTATTTTCGCACCAGGGGCTTTGAATACCTGCCTTCATATTAAACACCGCTAGCCGCGCTATGCCCGCCAGCAGGTTGTTCGCCCGAGCGCCCCGTGCCGCACCCCGCCTTAAATTTCACAGGAGTCATTCGCATGATTACTAAAAAACTTCTCGCCACCACACTCAGTGCGATCATTAGTTACGTCGCTGCAAATGGGGTTTTAGCCGCCAGCGTGCAACTTGCTGCTAAAGATCTGGCCAGCCCAAGTAAAACATTGCTTGCCAACGGCCTAAATGGCGAAGGTGGCAAATTGGCATCAGCGTTAAGCCTTTCTAGCCGACAAAAGGCCAGCTTGGAAACAGCGCTTGCGGAAATACGCATGAAAACGCCGACCAAAGCCGAGGTAAATCAAGACCAATATATTGAGGGGCAAATAAAGGCGCGTATGGAAGCGGAAAAACTACTTAACACCACACTCACCGCGACGCAGCGGTCGCTGCTGAATTTATTGCAGCAGAAGTCCGGCGTAACGTCTTTATTGCCTGCACTCAATAATGTCAAAGCTGTTCAGAGTACAGACAATTGCAGTGATAGCGCGACTCAGGAACTTACCGTGGAGTACGTCGAGCCTCAGGTAATTACCGTTTATTTGGAAGAGCCAGAAGTGCAAGAAATTACGGTTTATTTAGAAGAGCCAGATGTGCAGGAGATTACCGTATATTTAACGCCGCTGGCGGATAAGGAATCGACAGGCCTTGAGCGCGGCAAAGCGGCGTCTGCTGCTGTGGATCGCGGCAAGGTCACTTCTACGACGAGTACGTCAAGCTCCACAGACAAAACTGCGGCTCCTGCCGGTGCGGGCGCTGCGGTGGATCGCGGCAAGGTCACCTCTACGACGAGTACGTCAAGCTCCACAGACAAAACTGCGGCTCCTGCCGATGCGGGCGCTGCGGTGGATCGCGGCAAGGTCACTTCTACGACGAGCACTGCAACTACTTCCGGGGATAAAGCAACCGCCTCAGTAGGTGCGGCGGATCGTTCCAAAGCAGCCGCTACAACGGGCAGTGCCTCAAGTGCTGCTGAGAAACTTAAAACAGCTGCAAGCGCCGGCTCTGCATCAAAAGCGCAAGCGGCCTTGCAAACTGCGGCCAAAAAATAATATCCACCGCCAGTTGCGGCAACCTTTCAACCTAGAAACCTCAGTTGAGCGCCCAAATGCTGTGTAAGCCATTGTTCGGATAGTGAAATTTGAAAATGAAGGGCAACCTTATCGGTTGTTCGAAATTTGCAAATTTTGCTAGACGTGCCAAGGACTTGCGCAAACTTGGGTAATCCAACTGAGGTTTTTAGGTTTAAGCGTTAGGCCTTCACCCAGCGCACCAATTCCCGCCAGGGCATTTCACTTAACTGCTTAAGCAGCGTTTGCTGCTGGACGGTGATGTCGCCTTGGGTGTTTAGGCCGAAGTGATGGTCGTGGTAGTGGTTGCAGTAGGCGTCGGCATCGAACTGGGGTGCTAGGGTTTGCCATAGGCAGGCCCAGGGGCGGATGCCGGTGTCGGGGGAGGAAGTTGTAGCCGATGAGTTGGCAGGCCGCGATGAGCGCGTAGGCTGGGCAGTACTCGCCTCATCGAATAGACTAATTTAAATTGCAGCCTTTTTAAAATAAAAATGTGCAGGGGCTTGGTGAGAAGTGTTGGGCATTACTGCCCAACCTACGCGCTTCAAGTTACGTGTTATTCCAGCGGGTCTAATAATTCCACGCCATTTTGCACATACCGCTCTAAACCATTGGTGCGCATAACGGCTTCCAATTCATTTGCCTGGACATTTAAAATCCTGCCATCCAAGGACATTAAGCGGCCCCATTCTTTATTATCAGCGCAACCTGCTTCAGCAGCACAATAATAGGCCAAATAAAAAAACGCCTGTTGCTTGTCATTAGTTAAACAGGCCCAGCCAGATAAATAAAAGGGCAGCCTATCGGTTTTTTTTAGTCGAAGCCGATCAGGAGACTGCTCCTGCGCAAGCGGAGTTGCTGCCCCGTACAGACTTAATTGCTGGCGAATCACCTGGGTTGATAATTTTTTATGCCTCTGGGTTTTCGCTTCCAAAATTGCCGAACCACAAGGGAGTTGTTTCGATATTTTTACCGCAGCGAGCGGTTTGCCGGCCCAGGCACAGCCGGAAGAGATTAAAAAAAATAGTGCGGCATAAATTAATCTGTTCATTTGATGCTTAGCTCGGCCACATATTGATTAAATTTTTTGCGCGCATCAGCAATGCTAAAATTTGACTGCGCGGCCCCCGGTAAAGATGTCCATTCAGAACGTAAATAGCCTATGGCATCTTCAATATTACCCGCCTCTACAGACTTTAGCGCCTTGCGTGTTTTTAATTTGTGGCGTGCGATTATATCCTGAGATGCTGGCGTAAAATCACTGACCAGTTTCTGGTCGAAGGCTTCTTTCCAGGTTCGGTAAAGTATTTGATAGGCGCCTGCTGCGGTCGATGTGTGCCCCCAGGCCGTCATGGCTTTATTTGGATGCTTGCTGGCATCCTTAAAGGTGCTGCCGCCGTATAAAATATAATAAACACCATCATCGTCGCGCTTATGCTCCGCAAACCGGATTAACTTTAAGAAAGCTTTGATATTTATTTCTGAATTTGCCACGTTATTGCTCCTATTTTATGGATTTTTTTGATGCGCGTTTAAGCTGTAAAATGCACTTGCTTTAGATTTCAAGCCGGATAATACAATCACCACCTACGGCTCATCGAATAGACTAATTTAAATTGAATATTTTTAAAATATGTTTTCGGGCTTGGTGAGAAGTGTTGGGCATTACTGCCCAACCTACGCGTTGCGCGGCTTCATGGGGTAGGTATTATTTCGCTCAAATTGCACCATTCATTTTTGGAGCTGAGTGAAAAACTTTGCGATACCGATCCGTTTTTTTCAGTGCGGGTGCGCGTTACTTCGGAAAAATAAAATTTAATTTCACTATGCTTAATATAATATTTATTGATGCATGTCGTATATGTAAACGAATCAGATTTGGTTTCTGGCAGATCGTAGCGTACAACTTCGGCTCCTTTTGCGTTTTTGATAACCAAGCCTATACCGTTTGGCTTTGGGGCGCCTTTGTGCGATTGATTCGACCATTTTATAACGAGATATTTTAGCTCTTTACCGCACGCCATTTTGTCGGATTCAAAACGCACTTCTCGGATATATTTTTTATGCTCATCGCCAGTGCAGCCATAGGTATGCAGTGGCAGGAGGGAAGCGAGCAGGGCGATGGCTGGCAATAATATTTTTAAATGCTTGTGCATGTTTAATGCTCCCAATAATTAATTTCCGATCGTGTAGAGGTTTTTAGGTTTATAGTGTAGGGCAGGTTAATAACCCGCCCTGCAAGGCTGGGCAAAAGTATAATTTCGTCATTAGGGCACCTTGCGGAAATTCACTTTTCGCGCGCTCGCTGCGTTATTTTCGTGCTCAATCGGTCATTTATACCGCATAAACACCCTCATTCGGCTTTGGCATCCTCGACTTTGGCTCCTGCGTCGTTCTACCGCCTAAATCCATTTAGGCGTGCGTCGCTCTACCTTCAGCATCCGTGCAGTCGTCCGCGCGAAAATGCCTTGCGATCATCACGAAAATTGAATTTCCGGAGGCGCCCATTAGAAAAGGTATGCATTCCCACGCGGAGCGTGGGAACGAGAAAACCTACTTTTAGCCCGGCCTATGAGCTACAAACGATCCGCTTTACGGGTTGAAAGCCTGAGGGCAAAGTGATGACAATCGAGCAATCGTTGTATATGCTGAGTCGTTAGGATGATTGTCCTATTGGGCCACAGGCAATGTGCATAAAGCACCTGATAAACGTCTCTACTTACAAGCGTGGTTTGGTTATGAATATATTTTCAGATACAGGAAGCCTATCTTTTTGGTTGAGCGCATTCTTTTTTGTAATGTCACTTTCAGGAATCGTGGCAGTTTATTTTATAATAAAGAACAAAAGCATAGAAAATGCAAGCATAGATAAGATTATCGAACTCGGGAAATGGTTTGTAGTGTCTGTGGCCGTGACGTTGTCAGCGTCAATAGTCAATGACGGATTTAGAGAAAGGGAGCAAGATATAAAAGAAATACAGGTTTTTGACAGGTATACGAATATTATTCTTGAGGCTGACAGCCTCGAAAAAAGAAAATTATTGTGCGAATACTTTGCGTCGGTTTCGCCAGACGGGCGAATCAAGAAATCTTGGGAGAGGTATAAAGCCGTGGTAGATGGCCATGTTACCGAACTGAGAGAAGCCGAGAAAAAGGCCCTTGTCATAGCGAAGAAGGCTGAAGAGGGCACGGCTTCTCCGGCTGAGATTGAGGAGAAAACTCGTTTGGTTGAAAAAGTATCTACTTTGAATCAGAGCCTTATTTCAACCACCAGTCGGACTGACCTGAAACCTCGAGTGTATTTCCATATCCGAGATGAATCTCAACGTGCCAAAGCACAGCATTTGGCAGACGAAATGGAAGGCCGCGAGAACGTTATTGTTCCCGGTGTTCGGCAAGTTGACGTGGGGCCGACGGTTACAGAATTACGCTACTTTAAGAATGCTGAGGAGCAGGAAGCTAAAAAAATTGCTAGCTCACTTACTTCACTAGGTTTGAAAGTTGAGGCAAGATATGTTCAAGGCGTTGAATCGTCGAACAAAATTCGGCCCCGGCATTACGAGCTTTGGATATCCAGCGGCGGTCTTTAAAATCCGGGATTCAGACGGATGTGAATGTCAAATGTCAAATGTCACTCCATCGGGTGGTTATATCTGCATCAAGAGAACCCGAATAAACATAATTTTGTGCTGGCTTCGGGTTATAAATGTTGGGCATTACTGCCCAACCTACAACCGATGATATTTTCTAGCTAAGTGAATTTATGAACCGATGAATAAGGCCAACAGTTGGCGCAGGCTACGTAGCCGTGCTTTACCGGGTTGTTGTGTATGTATTCAATATGGTTAATTAAGTCTTGCTCGTCACGAATACAATGTTCCCAATAGCGGCGCTGCCATATACCGCGTTCTCGCTTGCGCAGACGGGTGGATTTTATGGTTTCAGTTTTTGGCACATTGAGAGAAAAGTGGCGCTTAATTAACATCCATCGGGCAGAGTAATTATTATCATCAGGCGGCAGCGTCCAAATACAATGCAGGTGCTCAGGCAAAACCACTATGGCATCAATATTAAACGGGTGACGGGCTTTAACTGCCTTAAACGCCGTGCGCAGTGAATCTATATGTGTAATTAATAAATCGCTGCCACGATCCGCCAGTGCCACCGTGAAAAAATAACATCCGCCTGCGATCTTTACTCTTCGATATTCCATGATATTTTCCGTTCGTTGTAATTTGTAAATCGCTGCCTGTGAGGAGTTAGCTGTAGGTTGGGCAGTAATGCCCAACGCTCTCGACTCATCGAATAGACTAAGTTAAATTGCAGCCTTTTTAAAATAAATATGTACTGGGACTTGGTGAGAAGTGTTGGGCATTACTGCCCAACCTACGCGCTGCCCAACCTACGCGCTAGCTCTTCGAATATGGAATTTTAAAATACAGCCCAATCTACGCATAGCAAGGCTTGATTTCGTCGCTCAACGAATCCCAGAAATCAGAATCCATTTTTTTGATAACAAACGTTTTCTCTGCCTGCATACCTAACCCAAAATCGTAAATATACTCGGCCAACATTTCCCCATCAATCAACACAAGTGTCGTATTTCCATTTAAGCTTGCGCAATAATCAACAGCATTTTTGGTGAACATGGATGTGGTAATAAAAACACCCTTATTTGACTGTGCTACGGCCAGGGCCCCAACGAATTTTTGGATTTCTTCCCGCCCTACTGATATATCCCGCCTATATCGCTTCGCTTGAATGTG
>JBEGTZ010000166.1:0-4378 GCA_041179125.1 Pseudomonadota bacterium
GGTTATCGAGACGATATTGAGTTATTGATGCGCAGTAGCAGTTTAGGGGTTATAGCCTCTACAGGTTGGGATTCATTCACTATGTCTAGTGTGGAAATGATGAGTTCTGGGTTGCCGCTGATCGTCTCTAATCTTCAGGGGTTGGCAGAAACAATTGAAAATGGAAAAAATGGATACACAATTACTCCCGGCGACTACGAGGGTTTACGGGATTGTATTAAAGACTTAGTTGGAAGCGATGAGTTGCGGAATAGTTTTTCTGTGGCGTCCAGAAGGAGAGCTGTCGATCTTTTTTCTAAGGATATACAAGTGATTGAGATTTCAAAAATAATAACTAAATTTACAGAGTTTGCCTCTCGTGTTTAATGTTGGGGGCTGGTTTAAGCCCGGAAAATGTCTGGAGAGAAATAAATTATGCTGCCTTTAAGTGTGGGTATATTATCTTGGCGAAGCAATAAATCTTTAAAAAACTCCCTTGAGAGCTATAAGAAAAACAATTTGTTTGATGTTGTTAAGGATGTAAAAATACTTTTTCAGCAGGCTAGGCCTGAAGATATTAAATTGGCAAAAAAATATGGTATAGATTGTATTCCGTTAGAAGATAATATCGGTATTGGAAGTGCTTTTTATATGTTGGCCGAAAAGGCATCTGAGCCTAATATTTTGCTTTTGGAGCATGATTGGGAATTGGTGGAAAATGCAAGTTTTACTCTAAAACACTTGGAGGCGTCTATTTCTTTAATCCAGAACGGTGCCAACTGTGTAAGGTTGAGACATCGAGAGCATTATGGGTTTCCTCATTATTCAATAGAGCGATACCAGGGTAAAGAGCTTTCTTTTTTTGATGATTGGATCCAGCTTCATCACCCTCATTTATTGGACGCTATTCATTGGGTAAAAGACCCAGAAGTTAAATGGCCGGATAAAATTAAAATAAAAGATGATTTTTATGTTGCAGATTCGCGTTATGGGAACTGGACTAATAATCCTTGTATGTATGCCAGCGAGTTTTATTTGAGTTGTGTAAAAAACTTTACAGGGGAAGGGATAGATCTTGAGCGTAATATATCTTATTGGTGGGCGAGGCAGAGTTTTACAGTGGCTCAGGGGCAGGGTTTATTTAAGCACAACGATATTGATAAATACCAGTTTGCTTTGATGAAAAAAATATCAAGAAAATTGATGCGTTTGGTTAAATAATTTAATGTGGAAATGTAAAAGTATGTGGCGTTCAAAGTGAATTTGAGGGCGTTGTTTTCTGAAGGTTGGTTGGTTATTCCTTGTGCTTTTAGCGAGGCAGAGCTGTTGAGCTTGATTGCGGAGCGGTTAAATCATGAATATCGCCCAGCCCACATAGGCCGAGATGATTCCATCCGCCTTGAGCAATCAGTTCGTACCGATAAAATTTTTTGGTTGAATGCGAATGTAGATCCTGTTGTGGAAAATTATTTAACCTTTATGGGTGAGATAAGAGAGGAGGTAAATCGCCAATTTTTTTTGGGCTTATTTGATTACGAATGCCATTTTGCGCGTTTTGAGCCGGGTGATTTTTATAAAACTCATGTGGATGCGTTTGCGGATGTACGCAACCCGCGAGGCAACCGTAAATTATCTTCTGTTTTGTATTTAAATAAAGATTGGCAGCCCGAGGATGGTGGGGAGTTGGTAATTTATGAACCGCATACAGGGAAAGAACTGACACGAGTTTTACCGGAAATGGGGACTTTGGTGTTGTTTTTAAGCGAGGAATTCCCCCATGAGGTGTTGCCTGCACGGCGGGTGCGGCAGAGTTTGACGGGGTGGTTTAGGAATCGGCCTGAGAGGGTTTAATGGTTAAAAAATGATGAGTGTCAGCCCCTCACTTGCTGTCGTATTTTATCGCGTCATACGATATTCGTTTATATTTTTTATCCGAAGTTGAAAAGCTTCCAATAATACATAAGGATCTGATTCCGGAACTTGCTGAGTCAAAGCAAATTTTTGTTCCAGTCCTGTCCCAGCGTGGATGAAAATCACATCGCATGGCAAGCCTATATCTAAAAGGAATTTTGGTTTTTTGTAAAAGATAGCAGTCACCATTGACCAGGTTACATACATACAAGCTTTGTAGTCTTGAACGATTGGGATAAGAGTCCGTAACTACCAATCCATTGTTGTGGACTTGGGGATGCCCGTCGACATTTGGAATGCCCAGATGGACAGGTGTGGCGGTTAAGGTTTTGGCGCAAAGTGAGATATAGCAAGGATTATTTTTGCTTAGCCAGCCATAGATAAAAAGGCGGTCATTACCATCCCAGGAAATGTGCGACGTATCGAAAATGGGAAAATATCGCAGAGTATTAGTTGCGGTGTCGCCAATATAAAGCCTTGAATATAAAATTCCTGTATTAGACTTCCAGCGATGTAAAAATACATAATTGTTTCCGGATTCGCTATAGGTGGTGTGCGTCACATAATGATAGGCGGTTTTCATTGTGTGATTTGAATCCTTTTTTGAAAGCGTTTCCAAACTAACAATTAGGTGGCGCCTATTTTTATCTATGTCAATCAACCATAAACCATCTTCAGCTGGATTATTTTTTTCAATATGGCAGGCGTTAAAATAATTGTAGCCATATTCTTCAGTGGCTTTTTTTAAGCGTCCAAAACTAAAGCCAATGGCTGTTTTACCTTCGGGATGGGCGGCGCCTAAATGACCGCTAATTTCTTTAATTTTTTCGCCGTGGGTATTATAAATTTTAATGCATTCTTCTTGGTTGTAATCATTGAATGCAAAAAGTCCATCCTTCCCTAACCATTGCAACATGCTGCCCTGTTGCCAGTTCCAGCATTTCGATTGAGTTATACGCCGAAATTCACCCTGATTCTCTACAACACCTATGTCAATTGCTAGGGTTTCTGCTTGTTTAGGTGTGCGTGTTGTATCGTATCTGTGAGCAAGTAAAAAAATATTGTCGTTAGACCATGGGATTTTGTCATGAAATCCGTAAAAGCACCCCTTGATGGTTGTTAAATCATGTATCGGTTCAAATACAGCGCTCGGGATGATGGCGAATAGTCGTTGGTACATATATACAACAGATTTCCGAATCCAGGGATGTGCTGCAATTACGTTATAAACCTTCCGTTCTAGTAAGTTCATTGATTTTTTAGTTTAAGGTTGGTTAAGTAGACCTTTGCGCACAAGTCCAGAACTCGTTCATGCTCATCTGAATAGATAAATACAGACGGGGGTAGGTTTTTTAAATTTTCATGCCATATGTCCAGTTCGGTTTGAGTGATTTTCATTATTTGTGTAATGGCAGCGGGGATATCGTTGAGGTCAACACAGCAGCCGATACCTAGATGATTAATGATATCGCCTTCGTCAGTGCCTATAAGGGATATGATTGGCCGCTGAAACGAGCAAGCATTGTAAAAACGACATGTTCTCTGCCAAATATAACTATCTTTTCCATGTAGACCAGCCGCCCAGATGAGATTTACTTTACTGTATATCTCATAAAGATCCTCTGGATCTCGATAGGGGCCACCATATTGCAGCCCAGGAATGGTTTCAATATCGTGGAAGAAATTATCTATGCCATCTGGCGAACCTCTGACCATTACTTCTACAGTGCCATTGGAATTTGCAACTAAGCGAGTTAATGCTGCCCAGGCCACATTACATCGTAACGAGCCAAAATAACCAATTCGTAGTGGGGTTATTTGGGGTGGTGCAATGGGGGCTGGACAAATTTCTTGTGGCCAGCGTTTATTCTCCAGTGTAATTGTTTCAAAATTGGTGACACCTAATTTTGTATGATAATACCCTGTTATGTAGGAATCAGAAGTGGGTGCAAGAATATGAACACCCTTCATAACCCATCGCTCCATTGTTCGAAATAGGCGGCCTAATAGATCTTCACGCATCATCATTTGGCGGATGTCATGAATTTCAAACAGAAAAATAGGTGAGCAACCACTCAGCAATATGGCGATTCTAATGATGAGTGCGCTATCAAACCCTACGGCATAGATAACATCCGTTGTTTTAATTGCCTTTTTTATTTTTAAAAACATTCTTGAAAGTTGCTGCAAGCGGAGAAAATAATGGCCGGATTTTATAGTGCCGCAGCTGTTCAATATGTTTGATGTTGGTGGTGGAGAGGTGGGGTAACTTAGATCTTGTACGCAGCTATAATCCGTTATGTCGGCTCCAAGATTTTGAAAGTGTTCAAATCTTTTTCGGTGAATGGGATAATTGATAGACGTGGTAACAAAAATTATCTTCATGATCTATCCTGTTTCATATTGTAAATCGACACTGCCGAAGTCTGTTTGTGTTTAATTATGGCGGGAACAAAATTCGATCTCAGTATTGAGATCGAATTTTGTT
>JBEGTZ010000167.1:0-14998 GCA_041179125.1 Pseudomonadota bacterium
GAGCCATCCTGGCTAATAAAACGATCCTCGCTAGACACAGCTCCAATGGTTGGGTCCGAAAAATACAGCGCCAAATGCTGAATTGCATCTTTGGGTATTTCTGTAGCTACATCAGAAAAAACTAGAATCTCCCCATGCGCCGTAGAAATTGCAGCCAGCTGAGCATTTTCTTTACCTAGGCGTTCCTGGGCACGTACCAGCTTAATGCCCTGGCTTCCATAATTATTTACCAGCTCATCTGTTTTGTCGTCAGAGCAATCCGACGCCACAATAATTTCTAATGGTGGGCCAACGTAAGTTAGCTCAAGGCTATTATTTATTTTTTTTTCGATGCGCAGTTCTTCGTTGTAAGCAGTAATTATCAGGCTGATGCTGGGCTGAATCGAGTTGGAGTTGGGTGGTGTAGGTTTTATCCCTTTTAAGCTATAGAGTTTTAAGGCCAGAGGGTAAATAAAATAGCTAAACAGGGCCAGAAAGGCCGAGAGCCAAAACAAACATTTAAGCATGAACATTCCTCATAAACTAGGCGAAGGGGGCATATGGCGGTAGAATCGCCAGCCTCACAGTTGAGCCAAAAATAAGTGCGCGAGGCTGTCTACTTAACGCGATCATTCTACTATGTCGATTGTAAACCGCCCCTTGCGGGTGATGCACATTATATCAGGCGATTTATGGGCGGGGGCGGAAGCCCAGGCCTATACACTCCTAAGCCAATTGCGGGGGCGTGTGGATTTGATGGTGGTGGTATTAAACACTGGAGAACTCGCCAACCGACTGACCAAGGGCAATATTCCGTTGTTGATACTGCCAGAATCCTCGTTATCAAGCCTGGCCATTTTTAGTCGTTTGGTTCGAGCCATTTTTAGTTTTAAGCCTGATGTAGTACACACGCACAGGCAGAAAGAAAATATTCTGGGTGGATTGGCGTTTGTGTTGAATCGCATTATTGGCCGCGCAAAAATAAGCGTACGCACAGCGCATGGCGCCCCGGAATTTACGCCAACAGGGATTGGGCGCATACAAGCTACACTTAATGTAGCAATTGGCCGCTGGGTGCAGCAGGCGGTAATTGCGGTATCTGAAGATTTACGTGGGAAGTTATTGCCAGTATTTGGCCCTGAAAAATTAGTTTTGGTGCGTAATGGTGTAGATTGCCGGGCGCTAAGGGAGCTGTCACTGCCTATTGCGCCCGCACTTCGGAATTATGATGTCGGTATTATTGGCAGGCTTGAGCCGGTCAAGCGAGTGGATTTATTTTTGCGCATGGCCGCGCAGCTGTTAGCTCAAGCTCCTGATATACCTTGGCGTTTTCATATAATCGGCGATGGGAACCTGGCGCCATCCTTAAAAAAACTGGCAGAAGAGCTGGGTGTTCTGGCGCATTTAGATTTTCATGGGCATATAAGCACTGCTGCGCCATATCTGGCTGGGCTAAAAGTATTGATTATGTGCTCCGATCATGAGGGTACCCCCATGACCGCACTGGAGGCTATGGCGCTGGGCGTGCCAGTGATTGCGCATAAAGTGGGGGGGCTTGAGGAATTATTAAGCGCCCAGCCGCGTGGCTTGGTGGTGCAGCATACGCATGAAGGCTATGCTCAGGCTCTGCTGGATTATGCGCGTAACCCCTTTGCTGCGATACCCTTGCCTGCTGAATATACCGCTGAGTGTAATGCAGGGCATATTTACGCATTGTATCGGCGGTTGCTGGGGATTGAGGTTTTGTGAAGTTAAATTAGTTATCATGCAGCAATATTTTGTGTTTATTTTATCGTGCTGCACTCAAGCGAAAATAAATTTCAGCGATTTAACCCACTAAATTAAAGCAGTGATTTTTACCTATGTATATTTGGAATATTATTAAAGTATCGCTTAGCCTTTTTAATGTTCGGCAAAAACGTTCTTTTGCTGTATTGATGATGTTTTTCTTGGTGTCGGCAGTAATACAAGTTGTGGGTATTGCCAGTATTGGCCCATTCATAGCCGCACTAACTAGCCCAGAGTTGCTAAAAAATAATGTGGTAATGCGCCTGATAATTGCCAAATTTGAGCTGAGCTCCAATGCTGAAATAATTTCTTTCGTGGGTGTTGCATCATTAACCTTGTTAGTTGTATCGAATGTGGTGGCGGTTGTATCACAATGGTTGCTTTTGTCGTTTAGTGTAGATATTGGTCACTCTGTTCAGGGAAGGTTATTTTCCAGTTTGATCGAGCGCGATTATTTATTCCATAAAAGTAATGATTTTTCGGCGTCTATCCCCAAAATTACGCAGGATGCCATGCGTTTTGTGTATATGGTGTTGCAACCGGTACTGCAATTATTTTCAAATATATTTGTGGCCGTCATCATATTGGGTGGCTTAATAGCCCTTAACCCGATGGTCGCTTTCTCTGCGGGTGCAATTTTATCCACTGCTTATTTGCTTACGTATTATTTTCTGAAGAAAAAAATGGCATATCACGGCAGTGTGTTGACCCAAAAAGCAGGGGCTGTCCATAAAGTACTTAATGAAGCATTTATGGGGGTTAAGGAAATAAAATTGGCGGGGATTGAGAAACAATTTGTAGATCATTTTAATCAGATGAACCACCAGGGTATGCAATCAGCTACTTTTTTGAGTTTATCGGTAGATGTTCCGCGTTATGCCATTGAAACTATCGCGCTGAGCGCTATTTTTCTTAGTGCCATTTGGGCATTAATGTCAGGGGCAGAGCCTGCCTCAATATTGCCTTTGCTAAGTTTATATGCAGTGGCAGGATATAAATTACTGCCCACCATGCAACAAATTTACAAAGCTGTATCATCCATAAGTGCTCATGGTGCAGTGGCTAAAGATGTAGCCTGGGAAATCACGCAACACAGCGCTCAATCGTTAAGCGTAGTGGCTGTGCCTGCCCCTCCTTTACAGGTGTATAACAGCGCAATTGAGTTGCAGAATGTTTTTTACCAATACCCCAGTGCCAATCAACTTGCTTTAGATGACGTAAATGTAACCTTTGCCTTTGGGAAAATTAATACCATTGCCGGGCATTCTGGTTCCGGTAAATCTACATTAATGGATATAACCTTGGCATTGTTGCAGCCTTCGCAAGGGGAAATTCTAATCGGGGGCCGCTCAGTTTCTGAAGGGGTGCGCAATTATCAGCAGCGTATCGGTTTTGTACCTCAGCAGGTTTTTATTCTTAATGACAGCGTAAGCCGGAATGTGGCTTTTGGTGAGCCAGTGGCTGCGCTTAATAAAGAGCGACTTATAAAAAGCCTTGAGCTGGCAGGGGCTGCGGAATTTGTAAACCGGCTGCCAATGGGGGTTGATACGGTGTTGGGGCAGGACGGTAAGACGCTAAGCGGCGGGCAGCGGCAAAAAATTGCTATCGCACGCTGCTTATATCGCAACGCCGATATATTATTTTTGGATGAACCAACCAGCGCATTGGATATTGATGCCGAATATGAATTTATGCAGGTGTTAGAGCGGCTGAAGCACCAACACCTTATTATCATCGTTTCCCATCGCCCGTCGGCAATTCGGTGTTCTGATTATATTTGTCTCATGAAAGATGGGCGGGTTGAAGCGGCTGGGAGTTTTGATGAGCTTAAGCAAGTTAGTGAGTCGTTTCGTAATTTGATTGAAAAGAGTTCTATGGAATAATATTTTTACAATTCAAATGCAGATTTGTTTCATAGACATCATCATCACCAGGGCAATTTTATTTGCGTATGCACAGCTTTATTGGCTCTTAATTTGGTGGCTGCGTCACATATGTTTCGCGTCAGGATTCTTGATAATGGAACTATTTATACCTGATGCTCTGGGCTAGGCTAAGGTTACATTTAGATACACATGAGGAGGTATGATATGAGATATTCTAAGCTTTTGGCCGGTTGTTTTACGTTGACATGCTGGTCAGACCCTGCTTTAGCATGGCGTCTGGATCTAAATTTTAATAATGGTGTTCGGTTAGTCCTTCGTGGAATGCTGCGGGTAGGAGAGTATATGAAGTTTAAAACTGTAGCATTCACAATTGGCTTATTAGTTTCGCAGCCTGCATTTACGGTCACAGACCTACCTAAACAGACTCTCTACGTTGAATCGTTTGAGGGGGGCGCACCCGCAGGGGGCGGCAAAGATTTTTTTTGGAGTGAAGGCACTTGGAAGCATATTCTTGGTGGTGTGGGTTATCAGCTCACCAAAGCTGTTAGAGTTGGTTATCCAGGTGGACAGCCTGATGTTAATGCGGAAGAGCGTTTTGGCTTTACCTCCCCCATGAATGAGGTATGGATAAGCTATAGATTTCGTGTGCCCACTAACTTTTATCATGTTGCACCTAAGCCTGGGTGGCAGACGAATACCAAGTTATTCGCACTTTGGATGGATGACTACTCTTCTCGTGGCGAGGGACCTACTATTCTTTGGGAGTATTGGGATAACAAAGCAGGTGGAAGCAACTTAGCGGTGCATTTTTCTTCTGGTGATTATCGTGTATGTGCAGAGCATCGAGAATTTACGCCGTTTATTAATGTTGATTTAAGTGACAGAGCTAAGGATGATCGTGGCAAATGGATGCAAGTTCTATTGCATGTGAAAGCTGCGTCAAAGGAAAAGAGAGGGCTGGGAGATAAAGCAGATGGTATTATTGAGATGTCACGTAAGTGGGATGGTGAAAAAGATTATAAAATGTTGCAACAAATTTTAAATGCAGATATAGCGCCGCCGCCATCACTAACAAAATCTCAGGGGTGGACAGCTGGGTATTTTTTTGGTTGGTCTAATCCAGGTTTTAGCGAACCAATGGACTTTTATCTGGATGATATAGATATACAGGGAGTAAAAATAACAAATTTAACAGTTCAATCGAATCAGACAGGCTCAGTGAGTACATCTCCTTTTAAACCCCCGGTGATAATTAAATCAGCTATACAAAATCCTTAAGTGGTTATTTTTTCTCGATGAGATTGTGGCGGTAGATGTTTTTTATTTTTTGGTTAATGCCACTCAATTTTTTGCGTGGCATTTTTATTTCTGGAGGTGTTTTTTATCGATTAAAAAATCAGATGTGTGCTGAGGTGGGTAAAAACTCTTTTTTTATGAGTGCTTCCGTATTTTTCCGAGGTTCTTGTTGGGTTTAATAAAATTGGGCGTGTGTTTTTTTGCATCAAGGATTTTTTAAGGTGAGCGGGTGTAAAATTAATCCCCCGGTTTTTTTGTTTTTTTGTCGGAATTCATATGAATCCTTATATTGCTAAGTATGTGTTTTATTATCCGGTAACTTATTTTAATGGTGAGAATATATCTAAATATTTAAAAGAATATAATGATTTTCAGTGGGTGTCGGCAGAGGAGGTGTGTGCTATACAGCGAATAAATTTAAGTCGTATGTTGCGATACGCGAAAAATAATTCTGCATATTACGCCAGACGTTTGAATGGGGTTGACTCGGTAGATGATTTTTCAGCGGTACCTTTTTTGACAAAGCAGTTGCTTATTAGTGATTTCCATGATATTTGCGTTCCTAATATTAAAGGGGTTTCCCTGAAGACAACCGGAGGATCTACGGGGGAGCCTGTAAAATTATTTAAAAATTCGGATGCGCTGGCGCGTGAAAGAGCAGCTACTTGGCGTTCATATTCTTGGGCGGGAATTGGTATTGGTGATAAACAAGCTCGTTTTTGGGGCGTTCCTCATGCTGAAAGAGAAGCAAAAAAAGCACAATTGATAGACTTCATTTCTAATAGAATGCGTCTATCGGCTTTTGATCTTACTTCAAAGACACTAGAGCATTATTATCGGAAATTGTTGCGCTTTAAACCTAAATATCTATATGGATATGTCAGTGTGATACGCCGTTTTTGCGAGTATATACAGGAGCGTCAATTGGGTCCAATCCCGTCGCTGCAGGCTGTTATTACTACATCTGAAATATTGACCCAGGCAGATAAGTTGTTTATAGAAAATATTTGTAATGTTAGAGTTTTTAATGAATATGGATGTGGGGAGGTGGGATCAATAGCTCATCAGTGTGAATATGGAAATATGCACATTATGGCGGATAATTTGTTAGTTGAAATCGTGGATGCGCACGGTAATCCTGCGGTTACTGGTGAAGTGGTGGTTACGGATTTTTTCAATTATGCCACGCCCTTAATTCGATATAAATTGGGCGATTTTGCATCCATAAGTAATGAAGTGTGTGGGTGCGGTAGGGGATTACCGATACTCCAAGGTATCTATGGTCGAGCTTATGATATTGTAAAAACACAGGCTGGAAAATCTATTCATCCGGAAGCTTTGATTTATGTTTTTGAAGCTCTGCAGCAGAAATATCAAGCTTTTAGTCAGTTTCAGATAATCCAAAAAAAAATAAATCAACTGGAAATTAACATAATACCAACATCTGCATGGGGGGAACACCTGAAGGGTGTGATTGAGAAAGAAATATATGCCAGTGTCGACCCGTCGTTTCATTTGTTGTTTAACTTGAAGGATGAAATACTGCGTGAAAATTCAGGAAAAATGCGCGTAGTTAAGTCTGATCTGGCGTAATTATTAATCGATAACGGTTGGCAATTAAACTTAACGCGCAATTTTATGCTCATTGCATGGCCGATTTTTTGTGGTTTAAAGGTTTTCGTAGATGCTGCTTAATTTTATACCTATGCTGACAAAGTCATATTTCTCGTGAGCTAGTTTTAGTGCGCCATCACTAATTTTTTTAATTTTTTCCGGAGAGTTAATAATTTTTTTTATTTCGTATATATATTGATCGGCGGTTTCGGCAAAAATAATATTTTTGTTGTTTTCAACGTCGATCCCTTCACATGCTATAGGGTGGGCAATTATGGCTTTTCCCATGGCTAGTGCGTCGAGTATCTTTAATTTTGTCCCTCCTCCATCATTTATTGGGCAAATGTATAATGTAGCCGCATCAATATAGGGGCGTACATCATCTACAAAACCTGCTATCTTTAATTTTGGATATGTGTTTTGCATTTCTTTCATCCAGTCGGGTGGCGATCTTCCAATAATCGTCATGGATATGTCAGGTAATTCCTGAGTTAAATTAGGCCAAATCGATTTAAGGAAGAATGTCATTGCCGCTAAATTAGGATACCAGGCTAGTCCGCCTGCAAAAACCAGAGATTGCGCATTTTTTTTTCCAGAAATTGGTTTGAAATATGCCAGGTCAACCCCGTTGGGAATGTCAATGCATTTGCAACCCGGGACGATATTTGCGAGTCTATTTGAGTCTAGGGTAGAGCAAGTGATATTTATGTCTGCTTTTCTACATATTTCGCGTTCAATTTTTTTTAATTTAATGCCCTCGTAAAAAAACAAACAACTTTTTATGAGGTTGGTTTCATTTTTTGAGCGTCGAATTAGCATGTCAGATTCGATGTTGTGGTGTGTTAGCGATATTTTTATGTTTTTTATGTTTTTTATGTGCGGTATTAAGCTTATTGTGTCAACGTGAATTATATCGTAATGGTTGTTGTTTATTAGATTGTTCACTGCTTTTTTATATTCGCGCGATTGAAGCCACTCCATTGTGTATGTCTTCCAGGGCGATAAACTTTTGAGTCCTAGCGCAAACCTATTCCAGGCGTGAGCGTCAGATTTTATGGGAAATATACCGGCGACACGACAAATTTTTTCAAGTTGAATTTTTGAATTTTCCATTTCCTCTTGTGATGGACAAATTGATATCTGATTGAAGGCAAGAAGGGTGACTTCATGTTTTTTGCTAACTTCTTTTAAAAGGTTGTAGCTACGTTGTAAATTTCCTCCCTTTGGGGGGAATGGTAAGAAGTGAGATAGCCAAAGAATTTTTTTACCCATTATTTTTTCACCATAATTTATAAGTGCAAGCTTCTGTGTGTTTAGCGCGAACAATTTTTAGGTAAAATTTAGTGCTCGCTAAGTGGATCTATTAAGGACTTTTGAATTCATCTGTCTGGGTATGCCAACGTATGTTTTGGTTAATATTATAAATAGATGCAATGAGTGCTAGGTGAATCCAAAAGAAAGGATAATAGGTAATAGTTACAAATTGACCAGCAATAAAGAACCCAATTACACCCACGCTTAGCCCATAACTTGCTTGCCGCATAACTAGAGGAGCTTGTTTGCATTTAAATGGGGCTGCGATGCAAAATAGAAACATCATCATAAAATAAAATACGGCTGGAATGCCCGCATCGGTGCCAATTTGCACCAAAATGTTATGCGGTAGCTGAGCTTCGGGGAAAAGTAAGTCGTAGGAATAATTATCTTGATAATAATTTGCAAAATTAAAAAATCCCACCCCCAAAATTGGATTTTCCTGAATCATGGTGTAACCGTGTTTCCAATACATGAGGCGTTGGATAGAAGTACGGTCATCGCCTGATTTACTAAAGCGATCCTTTTGCTCTTGTGGGAGCAGCGTTATTAAGGCGAAAATGAATACACTGATGCCAATTAGTGGTTTAACTCTAAAAAGACTTTTTCGAAACATTAGGAGTAATTGACCTGCTAGAGCCACCTGAGCGCCCCTACTGCTTGCGCCGAGAACTGTTAGAATTGGCGTAACCCAGAGTACTATAAGGAGTATTTTTTCCCAGGTCCTAATAAAAGGAGCGACGTAAATATAGATGTAGTAGGTAAGGGGAAATAACATGACCATTAACACTGCGAGCTCGCCAGAATTTTGGAAATACCCGCTTGGCCCCATAAGCCCCCAGCTGGTGAATGAGAAGCCGCGCATTGCCCAGGATTTGGAGGTTCCTACGGCAATTTTCCCTGCTGCGATTATGTATATAAAGATAAAAATATAGAATCGCTGGGGTGAGTTTATAATGTTGATTATTAAAAAATATATAACAAACCAGCTAAAAAAATCCATAAAATGGCGTGAGGATATTTCCGTATTATAAGCTGTGAAGGAGGATAGCTCTATCCAGATGAAAAATAATATTATCCATTTGTTCGCGGGTGAAGGTGCCCAATGCACGCGGGGATCCATAATGGCACCAACAAGGGAGCCTAGTAAAAAAATCTGAGCATAGGGTAGAACGTCTATTTGCGGTAGCAGCGCTTGCGGGCGTACAAATTCAAAAAATAAGTAACCGCATATCATCCAAAAAGAAAAATGTTCTTGCTTGAAATATGCCCACATATTTTTTATTTTAAAGGCAATAAAATCCTCAAGTGCGATGCTGGGTTTCATTGGCTGATAGCATCTTTAGTAATAAATTTCGAGTGGCTGAGACGACCTGTTGCTCACAGCGAGTGAAGAAAGCGGGAGTTGTGCTATACGGGTCGTGAATATAGGTGAAAGGCGGTTGATGAAATATACCTAAGAGAGTTCGATTAATGGCTTTGCCAAGTAGCATGTCGAGTATAACAATATGTCGAGGCTCCATGCCAATCAGTAGATCACCAATTGCTGGTTGATAGTGAGAAATATTGCGTGTGCGGTGCTTGCTTAGATCCAGGCCCAAAGTTTCGGCAAAAGCGATAGCTCTTGGGTCTGCTGGGTGATTATCGCTACAGCTAAGGCCAAATGAGCAGGTGTTGGAGCCATGATTTTGTGCGATAAGTTCGGCAACAGGGCTGCGACAAATATTGCCTTCGCAAACAAATATCAATCGTTTAGCATCGTTAAAATTTATTTTGGACAGCTTGTTATAATAGCCGCAATACCATAGTAATTGATGTCGCGTGAAATTAAGCCCCCCCCTTTTTGAGCCAAAGTATTTTTTAATCAATAGATCTGTGTGTGACGACGTAACGTGCTTCATGGATCTAGCACCGGATTGAGAAAAGTTTGATAGATGGCTTTGTAGCGCTCCAACATAACTTGAAGGGAAAATCGATGTTGTACAGTTTCGCGTGCCTGTGAACTAAGGTGTTTACACTGTTCTAAATCACTGAGTAATTCGAGCAAGGCCTTAGCAAGTTCAGTAGGGATTTGAGCGGCTACTAATATGCCATCTTTTTGATGGCTAATAATTTCTTCCGGCCCCCCGCAGCGAGTGGCGATTACGGGCACGCCGCTTGCCATGGCTTCGAGTGTGGCAATAGAAAAGCCTTCACTGATAGAGCTTAAGGCAAAAAGATCCAGCTCGGTTAAAAGACCCGGAGTATTGTCTAGAAAGCCTAAAAAATGAATATTAGATTGTAGGTTTAGCGAGGCAACCAATTGAGTTAGCTCGGCCATTAAATCTGTTTTAGGATGTCCTGCAATTACAAAATGTACCTTTGGGTAAGATGGAATTATTAAGGCTGCGGCTTGGATGAGATTCTTGTAATCCTTGGCTGGGCGAATATTACCGATACTACCAATAAAGCGGCTATCTTGCGGCAGACCTAATTGCGTCCTGAGACCTAGAGGTGTAGCCGTCTGGTATCGTTTAAGGTGAACTCCGTTGTAAATTGTAATGATAGCATTCAAGGGAAATAATTTTCGTTCGGCAATAAAATGGCGCAAATCTTCACTCACGGCCACTAATTGATTAACGCCAAGTTTCATTAACCAATTTTTAAAACGAATAAACCGTTCATTAGGGTTTACATCCACGCGGCCGTGAAGAGTGGCTATAAGAGGGATGTTCAACAATAATGTCACAATGGAAAAAGTGAGGGTGGAGCCTAATAAATTAGCTTGTACCAATCTAACTCGCTGTGATTTGAGTAGCCGAAAAATTTGCCAATAATAGGGAAGCGATAAAAATCCTCTGGGTTTTATCATGAAGTATGTGATGTTGCGTTTTTTGATCTGTTCTTCTACCCAGCCAGGCCCTTTGATTAAAGCAATATTGCGATACCCATTGATATGGAGCTGTTGTGCCAAATCTAAAAACACCGTTTCAGCTCCACCTGGCCCGGTGGTATCGATTGCGTGAAGGATGCTGGGTTGGCAGGGTTGCATAAAGGTTCCGTAAGTTCGAGGCGCGCTAATTTACTATAAATGTATAATGACTTACCACAGGAATAGCATTTTCTCCTAATATGCATATTTTATATTCCGCATGGTGGAGTAATGCCCCTCACAATTCTTGTATTAGACGCAGCACAGCGAAGCGCCCTAGCGGTGACACGCTCCTTGGGACGATTAACGGATGTAATCGTGGTTACTGCCGAGCGTAGCGGGTATAGCCTTGCTGATGCTTCTCGTTTTAGTGCCGAGCATTTGGTTTACCCTTGCCCGGAAGCAACTCCACAAGCTTTTATTGCCTGGATGGCCGAAACCTTACGTCTGCGCCATTTTGCCTGGGTATTCCCCACAACCGAGGTAACTAGCCAGCTTTTATTGATGGCCCAAGATCAAATACCGGGATTAAATTTACCGTTCGCGCCCTTGGTTAAGGTAATGGCATTAGCGGATAAAGGTTCGTTAACTAAGCGGGCCAAGGCGTTAGGTGTCCCGGTTCCTGGCTTTACTTATTACCCTAACCTGCAGGCCTTACCTACGGAAGGATTAACCTTCCCGTTAGTCATTAAACCCTGTTTATCAAAAATATTTATGCAATCCCATTGGTTGGCAACCAGTGTGTTTGTTGCTCAGAATCACGATGAATTGGCACAAGGCTTAGCAGGCCGTGCTTACCTTGCCGAGCAGCCATTTATGGTGCAGGAATTTATTCCGGGGCAGGGGGCTGGTGTTTTTGCGTTGTATAACCAGGGACAGGCTGTGGCGTTTTTTGCCCATCAACGCTTGCGGGAAAAGCCGCCGGAGGGTGGTATCAGTGTGTTGAGCCAAAGTATGGCGGTTACACCGGAGTTGGAGCGGTTAGCCCGTAGTTTGTTGGATGATGTGGGCTGGCATGGGGTGGCTATGGTGGAGTTTCGACAGACGCCCACCGGCGAATATTATTTAATGGAAGTAAATACACGTTTTTGGGGTTCTTTGCAGTTGGCGATTGATGCAGGGGTGGATTTTCCAAAATTATTGTTGGATGCCTGCGAGGGTAGGCCTCTCCCCGCGCAAGTTCCATACAAACTGGGGCAGCGTTTGCGTTGGTTATTGGGGGATTTGGATAGTTTGTATATATATTTGAAGGGGAATTACAGCTTCACTGCGAAGCTGCGCCGTGTGCTGGCGTTTTTAATGCCGAGGTTTAGCGGTCAACGTTATGAGGTGAATCGCTGGGGGGATTTGGGGCCTGCTTGGCGGGAATTAAAAAATTATTTTCGGCAGCTGTAATATTTTGTTTATGTGACAGTAATGTGCGTAAAGTTTGGTTTTTTATATTTAATTAAAAATATTTAATGAGAATTTTGGATGAGTTTTTTGGGGTTTAATAAAAAGCGCAATACCGTGCATATTATTTCTTTAAGCTGTAACCCTGTGCCGCCTGTTCGTTACGGTGGTATTGAGCTAGTAATTGCTCACCTGTGTGAGGGTTTGGTGAATTTAGGGTGTAATGTTTTGTGTTATTCGCCCGGGCAGTTGAGTATCCCTGGGGTAAAGCATTGCCAAACATTAAAAGATCCATCTGCACATGTAAAAAATGGCGGGGTGCCCAATAGCGCTGAGCATTTATATGCAGTTAAAACACTCTTGAGAAAAAACTTAAAGCGCGGTGATATGGTGGTTTTTAATCATGCCGACCACTATCGGTATTTAAAATGGAAGCTGGGTTTTTTAAATTTTATAAAGGCACATTTTTGTGAGGTTTGCCATTGGATTGACGCGGGTATGATGAATAATATTATTTACCCTTCTAATCATCTGAATGAAACCATAGGGAAACCTGGTATAACCATCCCGCATGGTGAAAAGTTAATTTTTAATGATAGACCTATTGCGGTTCGCGAACCCTATTTATTTTTTGCGGGAAGAATAACTAAAGATAAAGGCGTTGATATTGCCTTGGAGGCCGCAAAAAAAATGCAGGTTCCGCTTTATCTTGCAGGCCCATTAAACGACAGGGCTTTTTCCGACCCGATACTTTCTGATCCTACCTGTGTATATTTGGGGGAGTTAACGTACCCTGAATTATTTAATTATTATTGTGCGTGTAAAGCGTTGGTGTATATGACGCAGTATGTAGAACCCTTTGGTTTGTCCATCATTGAGGCAATGGCAGCGGGCGCTCCTATTATTACAACAGGTTTAGGTGGAACTGGGGAGACCGTAGTAGAAGGTAAAACAGGTTATTTTGCTAAAACAGCAGAGGATATAATAACGGCATGTGGGCGGCTTAATGAGCTTGAGCATGATGCTATTGTCGCACAAGCAAGAAACTATACGCTCGACATAATGGCACAACACTACCTTAATTATTTTGAATCTTTGTAACGGCCTGTATATGAGCGACTTAGTTCCAACTGATTTAAGTGTGGTTATCTGCACGTACAACAATGCTGATTCCTTGCGTTTGACTTTGGCTCAGCTAGCGGATCAACAATACGATAATAAATATACGATAGAATTTTTAGTGGTTGATAACAACTCTAAAGACCATACTGCGGACGTAGTTAATGAGTTTTGCAAAAACGATGCGAGATTTATTAACTTATTTGAGGGCGCGCAGGGGTTGTCCCACGCACGTAATACGGGTGTAAACAATGCTAAGGGGAGTTACGTACTGTTTACCGATGATGATGCAGATTTGCCCACGGATTGGGTGCAATCTTATTTGCAGGTGTTGGAAGAATATCAGCCCGTTTGTTGTTATAGCAAAATATCTGTGCAGTGGCATAAGCCTCAGCCCTGGTGGTATTGCCAAGCTTTTCGCGCGCAATTTGTAGAGCTTGACTATGGGTTGGAGTTAATTAATGTGCATGATATTAACCACGAATTTTTTGGAAAAAATTTTTGTTTGCTGCGAGATGAAATTCTTAAGCAGGGTGGTTTTGATCCGAAATTGGGCCGAATGGGGGATAAATTAGTTGCTGGGGAGGAGACTGTTATTTATCGCAGGATTATTCAAAGCGGAAAAAAAGTAGTGTATTTCCCGTGGGCAGAAGTTGGGCATCGTTTAAAAGATAAAGAATTTACATCAGAGCACATAACCCGATTGTTTTTGGACGGTGCTTACACAACCTATAATGTAGGGTTTATTTTTTCTACTAAATGGTTGTTGGGGCGGCCAGTAGGTGTTTTATTGGCATCAGTTAGGTTAATGGTGTTCTCTGCTGTGTCTTGGCTTAATGCGGGCGTTAATGGTAATAACCCTCTGCGGTTTTACCATAAACTTTCTTTTTTAAAATCTATTAAAACTATAAAATTATGGGTGTGTAAACCATGAAACACCCGGAAATTTTATTGATGTTTCATTGTGAGAAAAACACAGGGTATGCCATTGGCCGGTTGGAAGCTGTTTTTTATGAGGCGGCAATTGTGGCAGGATTTAAGCCGGATGATATCTATTGGTCTTTTAATGGTGGCGTGAACCCTGGTGGGGAAAAAATAATTTCTTGTGGATATAAAAATAAGGTTGATTGTGATGCCTTGGATTTATTTTTATCTAAGAGAAATATTGTTGTAGCGCTTGCATTTGACTTGGGTTATCCGGCGGATGTGTTGAGTGTTTTAAAGAGGCATGGTGTATCGATTGTTTCATACTGGGGGGGCAGTATGAGTTCTATTAATTCCGGGGTAAAACTGACGATAAAAAAAATAGAATGGCTTCTGCGAAAAAATAAACCCGATTTTTTTGTATTTGAGTCGAAAGCTATGCAGTTGACAGCGACCCATGGCCGGGGTGTGCCTCAATCTTGTACATCAATAGTGCATTTGGGTGTGGATACAAATAAATTTTACCCTGCTTATGAAGACTTTTATTATGCTCATGAAGCTTTGGGGGTTGATCGGGCCAGAAAAATAATTTTCTATTCTGGACACATGGAGGAGCGCAAGGGGGTGCGTATTATTATTCAGGCTGCCATATCACTTTTTGAGGGGGGAGAGGACTCGGGAGTTCATTTTGTTCTTTGTGGCAACAAACCGGGGGAGGAGAGTCGTGTTTTTAAAAATCTAAAAAAAAAAAAATCATAAAGGTTTTTTACATTTT
>JBEGTZ010000168.1:0-16099 GCA_041179125.1 Pseudomonadota bacterium
CGCGCAATTTTTAACCAGCGCAACTTTTGAACAAAACCGTGCAACATTTAATCCCATCACTCCGAGCAATTGAGTACAATGCCGGATTCAGGGGATATCCGGGGAGCTGAAAATGTTTGAATTAGTCGATAACTTACCGCAAAACGCAGTAATTAAAGTAATAGGTGTAGGTGGTGGTGGCGGCAACGCCGTCAAACACATGATCAACAACCGCGTAGAAGGTGTGGACTTCGTCTGCGCCAACACCGACGCACAAGCCTTAAAAAATATTGAAGCCCACGCCGTGCTTCAACTGGGCAACCACATGACCAAAGGGCTGGGCGCAGGCGCCAACCCCGATGTAGGCCGCCAAGCCGCACTGGAAGACCGCGACCGCATCGCCGAAGTACTGCGCGGCGCTGACATGGTGTTCATCACCGCAGGCATGGGCGGCGGCACCGGCACCGGCGGCGCGCCCGTAGTGGCCGAAGTCGCCCGCGAAATGGGCATCTTAACCGTCGCCGTCGTTACCAAACCCTTTCCGTTTGAAGGCCGCAAACGCATGGCCATCGCCGAAGAAGGCATCAAACAACTTCAGGAGCGCGTGGATTCACTCATCACCATCCCCAATGAAAAATTACTCGCCGTGCTGGGCAAAACCACCAGCCTACTAGACGCCTTCAAAGCCGCCAACGACGTGCTGCTCGGCGCCGTACAAGGCATAGCGGATCTCATCATCCGCCCAGGTATGATCAACGTGGACTTCGCCGACGTGCGCACGGTAATGTCTGAAATGGGCATGGCCATGATGGGCACCGGCTCCGCCAAAGGCGACAACCGCGCCCGCGAAGCCGCCGAAGCCGCCATTCGCAGCCCGCTGCTGGAAGATGTCAACCTACAAGGCGCCAAAGGCATTCTGGTCAACATCACCGCCGGTATGGATTTATCCTTAGGTGAATTCACCCTGGTGGGTGACACCATCGAAGAATTCGCCTCACCGGATGCCACCGTCGTAGTCGGCACCGTGATTGACCCTGAAATGAAAGACGAACTGCGCGTCACCGTAGTGGCCACCGGCCTAGGCTTAATTAACAAGCCCGGCATCGCCACCAAAGCGCCAGAACCCATCCGCGCCCAACAGCCCGTAACCGCAGAAAAACCCGCCTACGCAGCCGCTGCCATCGAACGCCCACAAGGCCCTCTGCGCGCCAAACAGAGCACCATCTCTGTGGCGCAAGCCTTGGATATGCGCGATAAAGATATGGACTATTTGGACATACCCGCATTCTTGCGCCGCCAATCCGAACAGCCCTAAGGTTTATCCCTCAACAAAAAGCCCCTTCTGGGGCTTTTTTTATGGATGATCCAACTGAAATTAAACCGCGTGCCAAAGTTCAGGTTAGATTCATCTGGCCTGTCTAAAATCTGTCACTTATCGGGCAAACCTCGATACCCCCTTTTAGCCACTGCGGTTTCCCGCAAGGTAAGAACAGATGATCAGACAGCGCACCTTAAAAAACGCGATTCGAGCCACCGGCGTAGGTTTACACACCGGCAAGCAAATCACGCTAACGCTGCGTCCTGCACCGGTTGACCACGGCATCGTATTTCGCCGCGTGGATCTCGTACCCACAGTCACCATCCCCGCACAAGCCCATTTAGTCGGCGAAACCACCCTTTCCACCACACTGGTGAAAGACGGCGTGCGCGTATCTACCGTAGAACATCTGCTCTCCGCTTTGGCGGGTTTAGGTATCGACAACGCCATCATCGAACTCAACGCCGATGAAGTCCCCATCATGGACGGCAGCGCAGGCCCCTTTGTATTCCTGATCGAAGCCGCAGGCATCCAGGAGCAACGCGCCGCCAAAAAATTCATCCGCATCTTAAAACCCATCAGCGTGCAAGACGGCGACAAAACCGCAAGCTTCCTGCCTTTTGAAGGTTTTAAAGTGAGTTTTGGTATCGACTTCAACCACCCTGTATTCCAAGACGCCAAAAAAACCGTTTCCGTGGATTTCTCTAACGCCTCCTTCGTAAAAGAAATCTCCCGCGCCCGCACTTTTGGTTTTATGCAAGACATCGAAATGCTCAAAGCCCGAGGCCTAGCCAAAGGCGGCAGCATCGACAACGCCATCGTTATCGACGAGAGCGGCATCATGAACAAAGACGGCCTGCGCTACGAAGACGAATTCGTAAAACACAAAGTACTGGACGCCATCGGCGACTTGTACCTGCTGGGCTATGGAATCATCGGCGAATACAGCGCCTTCAAATCCGGCCACGCCCTCAACAACAAAGCCCTGCGCGAACTACTAAGCCGCCCAGACGCCTGGGAATACGTCACCTGCGAAGACACCGCCAAGGCGCCCATTTCCTACATCAAAGCGTTGATCGCCGCCTAAGCACTAAATACAGAAACAAAAAAACCCGGCTTGCCGGGTTTTTTTAACGTTGCAATATATTTTCAGTGTTAATCTTGAAGTCTTATTGGCTGTCCACATATACAGGGTCGCCCAGATAATCCTATTTGGGTTTTTACCTTTGCAGCTAGGAAAATGTGACATGCCAAGAAAGACACACCATGTGGTTCCAGACGGAAAAGGCGGTTGGGACGTTAAAAAAGGCGGCGGGATACGCGCCATTAAAAATTTTGAAGACAAAGCTGATGCCGTAACCTACGGACGCCAGATCAGCAAAAACCAGCACAGTGAATTTATCATCCATAAAGAGGATGGCAGCATTCAAAACGCCGATAGCCACGGCGGCGACCCGCACCCACCTAAAGATAAAAAATAACGGAAACGATTCTGCGTGTTAAACCTAGAAGCCTCAGCTGAACCCCCAAAAGCTGTGTAAGGCACGGGTAGCCGGATAGCGGAAGTTAAAAATGAAAGGCAACCTTATTTGGTTGTTCGATTTTTTTAACTTTTGCTAGGCGCGTCAAGGGGTTGTGCATGCCTGGGTGATCCAACTGAGGTTTTTAGGTTTAGGCTTAGTCGGCAAATCAATCGAGCCCCTTTCATTCTACGGCGAACAATGGTTTGAGTTGTGAGGCCGGGCTTCCACCCGGTGGATTGTCACTTCACGCTGAATCCACCTCTCAAGCCGTTACTGGCCCTGGTTTTGCTGTAAAAACCCGCCCGGCACCTGCTTAGGTTTCAGGTTAATTACCCATTGACCAAACTGGCCCCGCACTGCTTATACTGCAATGCAGAATAATTCCACCTTACGAGAAGCCGCTATGCCTGTTACCCCCCGCGTTGTGTCAAAACTTCTAGTCGCCAACCGCAGTGAAATTGCTATTCGTGCCATGCGCGCTGCGGCGGAGATGGGTATTACTACGGTGGCTATTTACTCCCAGGAGGATCGTTTTGCACTGCACCGTTTTAAATCCGATGAGAGTTATTTGGTGGGGCAGGGCAAGAAGCCGATTGCAGCTTATTTGGATATAGACGACATCATCCGTGTGGCGGTGGAGGCGGGGGTGGATGCCATTCACCCCGGTTATGGTTTTTTATCGGAAAACCCGGATTTTGCCGATGCCTGTGCTAATGCAGGCATTGTGTTTATTGGCCCCAGCCCGGATGTGATGCGCACGCTGGGCAATAAAGTGGCCGCCCGCCACGCAGCGGTTGCCGCCGGGGTGCCGGTGATGCCCGCCTCCGGCCCCTTGCCTTACGCGTTAGACGAATGCAAAAAAATTGCGAATGACATTGGCTACCCTTTTATGCTCAAAGCCAGCTGGGGCGGCGGTGGGCGCGGGATGCGGGTGTTGGAAAACGAAGACGATTTGGTGGCCCTGGTGGATGTGGCCAGGCGTGAGGCGCAGGCAGCCTTTGGCAATGACGAGGTGTATTTAGAAAAGTTGGTGCGCAACGCCCGCCATGTGGAAGTGCAAATCCTGGGGGATTTATCCGGCCAGGTGGTGCATTTGTTCGAGCGCGATTGCACCATGCAGCGGCGCAATCAAAAAGTGGTGGAGCGCGCTCCTGCGCCCTATTTGGCTGACGCCAGCCGCGCCCATTTATGTGACTGCGCCCTGCGTTTGGCTCGCCAAGTGGGCTATTCCTGTGCGGGTACGGTGGAGTTTTTGTTGGATGCGGACACCAACCAGGTGTATTTCATTGAGGTAAACCCGCGTATCCAGGTGGAGCATACGGTGACGGAGGAAGTGACCGGTGTGGATCTCATCAAAGCGCAAATTCGCACCGCGCAGGGTTATTTAATCGGCACCGAAGAATGTGGTGTGCCCGCCCAGGAACATATTCAGCTCAACGGCCACGCCTTGCAGTGCCGCGTTACCACCGAAGACCCAGAAAACGGTTTCACGCCGGATTATGGCCGTATTGAGGCCTACCGCAGCGCGGCGGGCTTTGGTATTCGGCTGGATGCGGGCACCGCCTACTCCGGCGCGGTGATCACGCCTTATTACGATTCCCTGCTGGTAAAAGTCACCGCCTGGAGCCGAAGCTCAAAAGACGCCATCGCCAAAATGGACCGCGCCCTGCGGGAATTCCGCATTCGCGGCGTCACCACCAATTTAAATTTCCTGGTGAATTTAATTAATCATCCGCAATTTGCCCAGGGCGATTACACCACGCGGTTTATCGACCTAACCCCTGACCTGTATAAATTCAGCAAAAAACGCGACCGCGCCAGCCGCCTGCTGCGCTTTGTGGCCGAGGTGAGCGTGAATGGCAACCCGGATGCCTTAGGCCGCCCAGGCCCCGTCAGCCGTGCCCCGGCGCCTTTACCCTCCAACGTGCCAGGCCTTGTGCTGCCCGGCAGCCGCGACCGTTTACATCAGCTTGGCCCCGCCGCACTGGGCCAGTGGATGCGCAACCAGCAGGGTGTGTTGATCACCGACACCAGTATGCGCGACGCCCACCAAAGCCTTTTGGCCACGCGGATGCGCACCCAGGACATGCTCAACATCGCGCCTTATTACGCCAGTTTATTGCCGGAGTTATTCAGCCTTGAATGCTGGGGCGGCGCCACCTTTGATGTGTCCATGCGGTTTTTACAGGAAGACCCCTTTGGCCGGTTACACCGTTTGCGTGAGGCGGTGCCGAATATTCTGCTGCAAATGCTCCTGCGTGGTGCCAACGCCGTGGGCTATACCAGCTACCCGGATAACGTGGTGAAGTTTTTTGTCCGCCAGGCCGCTGAATGTGGCGTGGATGTATTCCGCGTGTTCGACAGCCTCAACTGGGTGGAAAACATGCGTGTGGCGATGGATGCGGTGATCGACAGCGGCAAATTCTGCCAGGCAACCGTCTGTTACACCGGGAATATGCTCAGCACCAGCGCTAACAAATACGATTTGAATTATTACGTTCAAATGGCCAAAGAGCTGGAACAAGCCGGTGCCCACGGCCTGGCGATTAAAGACATGGCTGGCGTGGCGCGCCCGCAAGCCATCAAGCAGCTCGTCACCGCCCTGCGCCAGGAAGTGGGCCTGCCCATCGCTTTCCACACCCACGATACCTCCGGCATCGGCGCGGCCTCTGTGCTTGCCGCCATTGAAGCGGGCTGCGACAGTGTGGACGCGGCGATGGACGCCTTCAGCGGCCTCACCTCCCAGCCCAACTTAGGCTCCATCAACCAAGCATTGCTGGATACCGACCGCGCCACCGGCCTCAACGTGGCCTCGGTGCAATCCCTCAGTGATTATTGGGAGGGCGTGCGCAAGTATTACACCGGCTATGAAAGCGAAATCCGCGCGGGCACCGCCGATGTGTACCGCCACGCCATGCCCGGCGGCCAGTACACCAACCTGCGCGAACAAGCTCGCAGCCTCGGCATTGAACACCGCTGGGGCGAAGTGGCCGAAGCCTACGCCCAGGTGAACCAACTCTTTGGCGACATCGTAAAAGTAACCCCCACCTCCAAAGTGGTGGGCGACATGGCCCTGATGATGGTGACTCAAGGCCTCAGCCCAGAAGACGTACAAAACCCCGAGCGGGAAATTAATTTCCCCGAATCGGTAGTGCAATTATTTCGCGGCGACATGGGCCAACCCCCCGGCGGCTTCCCCATCGAACTGAGTAAAAAAGTGCTGCAAGGCGAACAGCCGAGAGCCTTGCGCCCCGGTGCCGAACTGCCCGACGCCGACCTCGCCGCCGTGCGCGCCGAGTCGGCCAGCAAAATCGGCTATGAACTCAACGACTGGGCCTTGGCCACCTATTTAATGTACCCCAAGGTCTTCACCGATTTCGCCAAACAATTAGATCTGTACGGCGATGTCTCCCTGCTCTCCACCCCAGTGTTTTTATACGGCATGGAGCTGCGGGAAGAATTTGCCGTGAGCATCGAAAAAGGCAAATCCTTAATGGTGCGTTTATTGGCCATCAGCGAGCCGGATAACGAAGGCTTCCGCAAAGTATTTTTTGAATTAAACGGCCAGCAGCGCATTGTTAAAGTCTTGCAAAAAGGCCTGGAATCCCAAGCCCAAGCGCACCCCAAAGCCGAAGAAGGCAACCCCCACCACGTCGCTGCCCCCATGCCCGGCCTAATTATTAGCGTGGCCATCATGCCCGGCAAAAAAGTTGAACGCGGCGATGCTTTGGTTTCTATTGAAGCGATGAAAATGGAATCTATTATCCGCGCTGAGCGGGCAGGCGTGATTAAAAATGTGTTGGTGAAAATTGGCACGGTGGTGGATGCGAAGGATTTATTGGTGGAGTTTGCGTGAAGCGCGAGAACACCTAATTTATGCGTCAAAAATAAATGTTTAGCCAAATGAAATTGCGCCACATTTTTAAGTATTTTGGCTTGTATAGTCACAAATAACCGTCCAACCTGCCGGTTATTTGTTGCTTGAGACATTGTAATGTTAGGTTTTTTACTCACACGCCATTGGCGCGATACACCCAATGGCGTGTGTTTAGAATTTTGGTTCGCAAGCGCTGATGGCCCTGTGTGTGTTGAAATTCCACACCAAGAAGTGGTTTTTTTTGTGCCTCGCGCACAGGCGCCGCACATAAATACCCTATTATCTGGCCTTGTAAACTGGCGCATGGCCGAAGTGATGCTCACCACCTTCACCCATCAACCCGTTAATGCACTGTATTTCAAGCAACACAAACAAAGCCGCACAGCACAAACCCAATTAAATAAAGCCGACATTAGCCAATGGGAAGCAGATATTCGCCCACCAGAACGCTATTTAATGGAACGATTTATAACCGCCACGGCGCACATTAGCCGCGACACATTCGGCAACCCGCAGTTGCGCGCACCCACAGGCCCGCATTTTAAGCCTAATTTACGCAGCCTTTCTTTAGATATTGAAACCAGCTTTGATGCCAAACAGATTTATTCTATAGCGGTATGGGGCCAGGATATTCAGCAGGTTTGGCTTATTACCCCAGATACCATCGTGCCCGAAGAAATTCCAATGGGTAGTGGTGCAATTATATGGGTTAAAAACCAACGGCACTTATTAAATACATTTTTAGATTTTATACACACCTACGACCCCGATATTTTAATCGGTTGGAACCTGGTGCAATTTGATTTATGGGTGCTGGAGCAAATAGCCAAAAAAGAACAAGTACATTGGTGTTTAGGCCGCAACAAACAACTGTGCCAGTGGCGGCAAGAAGAGGGCGAACAAGGGCGGCGTTTTGTGGTTATCCCAGGGCGGCAAGCCTTAGATGGCATCGAATTATTAAAAGCCGCCAATTACAGTTTTACGCGGTTTAATTTGCAAACCGTTGCCAGTGTATTATTAGGTGAAGGAAAACTAATGCACAGCGCCAACCAAGCGCAGGATATTACCCATTTATACCTAACCGACCAGGCACAATTTGCCGCCTATAACTTAAAAGATTGCCAATTGGTTTGGGATATATTCGCCCGCCAAGAATTATTAGCCTTTGCGATGGCGCGCAGCCAATTAACCGGCTTATTGTTGGACCGTATTGGCGGCTCAGTGGCCGCGTTTGAATACAGCTATTTACCGCGTTTACACCGGCAGGGTTTTATTGCACCCAATTTAGGTGAATTACACTCCGATGTAATAAGCCCCGGTGGCTGGGTTATGGAATCCAAACCAGGGCTTTATCATAATGTGTTGGTTTTAGATTTTAAAAGCCTTTATCCGAGTATTATCCGCAGTTTTTTAATCGACCCCTGCGCATTTTGGGTGGCGCAAAAAGAGCAACCTAGCGATGCTGTGCCTGGCTTTAATGGCGCGTATTTCGCACGCGATAGCGCTATTTTACCGCAGATGATTACCGCATTATCCGCAGCGCGGGATGAGGCAAAACAGAATAAAAATACACCCTTATCCCACGCCATAAAAATTATTATGAATTCATTTTATGGCGTATTAGGCTCCACAGGCTGCCGTTTTTTTGATCCGCGTGTGTGCAGCTCTATTACCCTGCGCGGCCACGAAATTATTCAGCAAAGCAAACAATGGATTGAAGCCCAAGGGCAAGCAGTTATTTATGGCGATACCGACTCGTTATTTGTGTGGTTGGAACAAAACGGCGGGCCAATTAAAACACCTCAAGAATGCCAAATCATTGGGAAAAACTTGGCAAAAGAATTAAATACCTGGTGGGCCAGCCAATTATCCGAACGCTGGAACCTAGACAGTGCACTGGAAATTCAATTTGAAACACACTTTAAACGGTTTTTAATGCCCACCCTGCGCGGCGCTGACATTGGAACTAAAAAACGCTACGCCGGTTTAATTGCCGATGAAAAAGGTAGCCGTTTATTATTTAAAGGCTTGGAATCAGTGCGCGCCGATTGGACACAGCTAGCAAAAGAATTTCAAACGATTCTGTACGAAAAAATATTCACCGACCAAGATTACGAACAGTATATCCAAGCTACTTTGCAACATGTTCTGCAAGGCGAATGTGATCGCCATTTAGTCTTCCGCAAACGTCTGCGGCGGCCATTAGCAGGCTACCAAAAAACAACCCCACCCCATGTACAAGCAGCACGTAAATATCAGGCCTGGACGGGGGAGTTTTTAAAGCAGGGGGATTGGATTGATTACGTCATCACCAAAAACGGCCCGGAACCCTTAGGCCCGAATGAAGATTTTTCGTTTTTGCAAAGCCCAATTGATTATGAGCATTACATTCTCAAACAATTAAAACCCATTGCAGATAGCATTTTGTATTTTCTTAATGCCAAAATGAGGTTGGTTGAACCTAAACAATTAGTGCTTTTTTAAAATCAACGTGAAACCCATACAAATTAATATTTTTTCGTAGAGCGCACTTTGGTGCGCCATAGTATTCTGTGCGACGCCCTAATGGGCTCCATCGCAAACCCGCTTTTCGCGTACTTATCGCGTTATTTTCGTGCGCACTGCGGTGCGACATGGTAAGTCCTACATCTTTTCATCCCTTATCTTGGCAAGAGATTTGATTTAACGTTACAGGGGTGAGCGGTGCGAGGGTATCTGCCAGAATGTGCTTGAGTTTTGTGTCAGGCGTGATCACGAACGCACAAATTGGAAATTGTCGGCGCTTTTAATTGGTTTGCCCTCGCTTCACTGGTAGGCTGCTTTCGCGGTGCAATGCCGTGTCGAAATGGATGGTTGCGTCTTTTTTAAGGTGTTTTTCATCCAAAATACTAGCAGTTCTATCAGGAGTGGATAACTATGAAATTTACACGAGGTTTAAATTCATTGAAGTGGTTTGGCGCGTTGTTGGTTGCCGGGTGTGCGCAACAGGTAATGGCGTGTGGTGGTTTTTTTTGTCAAATAGTGCCAATTAATCAAGCTGGAGAGCAAATTGTTTTTCGGCAGGAGCGCGACCAAACTACCGCAATGATAAAAATTAATTATGTGGGGGCTGCGGATAAATTTGGCTGGGTTTTGCCCGTTCCTACTACGCCAGAAATCAGCTTAGGCAGCGACCAGGTATTTACTTCGTTGGAGAGTTCTACACGGCCTCAGTTTATTCTGGAGCAAATCGGCCAACCTTGCCCTCGTCTCTTCCAGAATGGAGGGTCGGCCTCTAGCTCTGCTTCCAGCTCAAGTTCCGGCGGCAGGCCAACCTCTGTGGTAATTGAACAAACGCTGCAAGTTGGACCCTTTGACGCACAAATAATCAGCAGCGACAATTCTGAAGCGCTGGCATCATGGTTAAAAGCCAATAATTTAGATTTAACTGAAAACGGCAGTAATTTACTTAAGCCTTATATACAGGTTAAATCAAAATTTGTTGTACTAAAACTTAATAATACAGCCAGCGTAGGCAGTATTAGGCCAGTTATTTTAAAGTATGCGAGCAGTGTGCCTGTTATACCAATGACATTAACCGCTGTGGCGGCTCAAAATAATATGGGTGTATTAGTTTGGACCTTAGGCGAGGGCCGGGGCGTACCTAAAAACTTCAAACACGTTGTGCCTAATTACACGCGTTTAAATTGGTATTCCGGCAATTCGAATGCGGCTTATGGCAGTTACCAAAGTTTAATTACCCAGGCCATGAATGAGGCAGGGGGGCAAGGCTTTGCAACTGATTTTGCCGGTTATTTTCCCTCGTTAGTTGATACCCTCGCAGGAGTAAACGGTTGGACATCCAGCCTTGAGGAGCAATCGGTTTTAACGGATGCTGAATTTATTGCATTTTATTCAAGTGTTTCATCCGTTCCTGTTCAAGATGCTATCCGCAGCAGTTTGGTCTCAAGTAGTGCGTTTAATTATTCTGACCCGAAATATTTAATGGCAAACTACCCCGCTAAGAAACTGGCGGAGACGCGCACATTAATTATTAAAACAATAAAAGAGCAGGAAATTGCCCCCATCGAAAATTCGGTGAAAATGTTCAAAGATAATTTGTATTTGACCCGTCTCTATACGACGCTATCGCCCGATGAAATGACCGCGAATCCTGAATTTACTTTTAATACCGCAATGGAAGGGCAGCCCTTGGCGCGACGGGCAACCTTAACGGCTGCGTGCAAAAATCAGCAAACTGAGTGGACCTTAAAGCTCGGCGCCGGCACTGGCCGCAGTGACGAATTGGTGATCGAAGCCTGGCAAGATATTCCGTTTGGGCCTGTGGCAGGTGATCAGGATGCAAGTTTTAGAGTTGAAAAAACCAGTGCCACGGCCAACCCCGTTGTGTTAGCGCAAAAACGCTTTCCCGTTGCGACATTGGGAAAGCGTCCTGTCGAAACAAGCAGTTCCAGCAGCAGTTCTAGTAGTTCCAGCAGTAGTTCTAGTAGCTCCGGCTCTAGTAGTAACGGCGGAACTAAAGCCACCAGCGGGGGAAGTTCCGACGGGTTATTGCTCCTATTGCTAGCCGGGCTTTTCTTGTTAAGAACCAAAAAAACGGGCTATAGACAAAAAATATAATTTAATTTGTCGGAAGTCGATAGAGCCCCTACGCTCGACAGCGCCCAAGAATTGCGCGGGGTTGAGCTAGGGGTTTTTTATGGAGTAAAAATTTATATGGGCACCTCCAGAAATCTACTTTTCGTGTGCTCACTTCGTTATTTTCGTACTCAGTCGGTCATTTATACCGCATAAACTCCCTCCCTTCGTGCGAAAATGTCTTGCGATTATCACGAAAATTGAATTTCCAGAGGCACCCATATGTTTAGTTTTCAATGTTTAAAAAATGCTACGCCTGTTGTGCTGGGGTTTTTTTTAGCACTAGGAATGGTTGGGTGCTCCAATGATTCAAATAAAAATACCGCAGCACCACCGCGTGAAAACCCTGCAATTACTCTTACGCCCTCAGTGGCACAGCAGTGGAACGAGGTTGTTATTCAAGCTATTCGTAATGATTTTGCCCGCCCAACGGTACATGCGCGCAATTTATTTCATACCTCTGCCGCAATGTTTGATGCGTGGAGCGCCTATTCAACGTCTGCCAGTGCCTATTTATTGGGCCGCCAATACGGCACATTAAATTGCGCTGTGGATAAGGCTTTATTTATAAATACAACCAAACAAATTAATGCCGACGCCGTTGAGCGCGAACGGCAGACGGCTATTTCCTACGCAACATTTCGCTTAATACAGCACAGATTTAAATCGTCCCCGCGCAGCCAAAATACACTGGTTATTGCCGAACAATTAATGAAATCGTTGGGGTTCGATAGCCTTAATACTTCAACCGATGTGTCTACAGGTTCAGCGGTAGCGCTGGGTAATTTAATCGCACAATGTTATATCGAGTTTGGTCTGCAAGATGGCTCAAATGAAGGGAATAACTATGCAAGCCCGAATTATAAAACGGTGAATCCGCCGCTTGCGCCTCAGCTTGCGGGCAATCCGAATATTGTTGATTTTAATCGTTGGCAGCCGTTGGCGTTACAAACGTTTATTGACCAAGCAGGGAACCCTATTACCGGTGGTGCTTTGGCATTTCTCAGCCCTGAGTGGGGCAAGGTGGAGCCATTTGCATTAAATAATGCTCATTTATCGATTCATGAACGCAACGGTGTGCAATACAAAGTCTATTTCGACCCTGGCCCACCCCCTATGCTGGGTGGTGTGCGTAGTGAGGAATATAAATGGAATTTTAGTTTGGTCTCCCAGTGGTCATCCCATTTGGATCCCGCAGACAAAGTTATGTGGGATATATCACCCGCCAGTTTGGGCAATATTAAAGAACTACCTGAAACCTTTGAAGAATATAAAAACTTCTATTCACTTGACGGCGGCGATGGAAGCGCTGGATATAAATTAAATCCAGCAACAGGCCTGCCCTATGAAAAACAAATAGTACCCCGTGGGGATTACACCCGTGCCTTGGCAGAGTTTTGGGCCGATGGTCTGGAATCTGAAACACCTCCTGGGCATTGGTTTGTTATTTTAAATGAGGTTAACAAACACCCGAAATTAAAACGTCAATTTCGCGGTCAGGGCGCTGAATTAAATGCATTAGAGTGGGATGTAAAGGCGTATTTTGCTCTGGGCGGCGCCATGCACGACGCAGCTATTACCGCCTGGAGCATTAAAGGTTGGTACGACTATGTACGCCCGGTTTCGGCCATTCGTGCTATGGCTGATTTAGGCCAAAGCTCGGATCGCAATTTACCTTCCTGGCATCCTAATGGTATTCCACTGTCGCCAGGATTTATTGAATTAGTGCCGCCGGGTGATCCTCTGGCCGGTTATAAAGACCAGTTTGCAGGCAAAATTAAAGTGCGCGCCTGGCAGGGGCCTGAATATGTAGTAAATCCAAAAACCGATACGGGAGATGTAGGCTGGATTTTGGCCGAAAATTGGTGGCCCTATCAGCGACCAAGCTTTGTCACACCCCCTTTTGCAGGGTTTATTTCTGGGCACTCTACGTTTTCACGCGCGGCCGCTGAAGTGCTAACTTTATTAACGGGTGATGAGTATTTCCCCGGTGGTAAAAGCAGTTTTAAATTAAAAACGAATGAGCATTTAAAATTCGAACAAGGCCCCAGCGTAGATATTACGCTGGAGTGGGCCACCTATAGGGATGCCTCGAACCAATGCAGTTTATCGCGTATTTGGGGCGGTATTCATCCTCCGGTGGATGATATTCCAGGTAGAAAAATAGGCATTAGTATTGGTGTGGAAGCGTTTGAGCGTGCTGAGCATTATTTTTTGGGGAAAAGGTAGTAAATTAGAACTGGGTTTGTAGCGGTCTAACACCCCGGGGTCGTCCCGCTTAAATTTTAGTCAGCAGAATCGTACTAAGTGTATCGTCATCCCACCCGGCCTTTTTCCGTAATCGCTTAATGCTCATGGATTTATGAAATTTTGGCTTTGCTGCCTGTAATTTATTAAGCACCACATGTTTTATCATCGCCATATTCTCTGCCGCATGGCCTGCACGTATACGGCTATAATCTTCCCCAAAAACAACATCCAAAATCCAGTGCAGGGAGTTTTCAATAGCCCAGTGCGCTCGAATCACAGCATTAAGTTGTTTGGCATCACCGTCTAAAGTGCTTATATAGTAGCGTGTCTCTGTCGTCGTGCATTCGCCGATCGTTCTTGTCAAAACTAACGCGCAACAATTTTTTATTCCTGCCTAATCCTTAGCTACGCTAAGCCAGCTAAGTTCAGAGGTCGAATAACACGCTCGCGATTCCAAGCGACCTCGGCTTTTGCCTTCAGTAATAGATAGATCAAAAATAGCGTTAGAATTTCCCTCAATAATAGGATTAAAGTGTTGAATTATTTGATGATGTAGCGAACCTTGATTACCTTTAACAGCCAAAACATATTCACCTGCACACGCAAACAACGCACTGAAAATCGATTTTCTCGTCGTTATACCGACAACGACATTCGATTATTAGCCTAATTAGATGAACTCTATGAAACACCGTGCGGTGCCCTAATAAAAAATGCTGCGAACGTGAATTTCAACGCTCAGCCAATATCGAATACACGCGATTAGCCGGAATATCCGTTAGCCATATTTATAATTTGCGCAAATCAAAAGTCTACAAAAATAAAAGACGATTTTTTACTAAAACACAATCAAAACTCTCCACTATCGGCGAGCGCCGAAAGCCCAACGCAAACGGCTTGCCGGGTTATTTGCGTGTGGATACCGTTCGTCAGGGCGATCAGGATAATGTTAAGGGGGTTTATCACGTTAATTTGGTGGATGAGGTAACACAGTTTGAGGTATTTTTCGCAGTTGAAAAGATAAGCGAAGCCTTTTTATTGCCAGGTCTTGAGGCTGCTATCGCACGATTCCCCTTTAAAATATTGGGTTTTCACACAGATAACGGGTCGGAATACCTGAATAAATCTGTCGCCGCATTACTTGAAAAACTGCGCATCGAATTTACTAAGTCGCGCTCCAGAAAAAGCACCGATAACGCATTGGCAGAGAGCAAAAACAATTCAGTTATTCGAAAATTGTTGGGTTATGCGCACATTCCCCAGCACTTTGCGAGCACCATTAATGATCAGCTTCAAGATTTATCCTATCGCCACATTAACTTCCATCGTCCTTGCTTTTTTTCTGAAGTGATCACGGACAAAAAAGGCAAAATAAAAAAGCGTTATCCGTATAAAAATTTGATGACGCCATTTGAAAAATTGGCATCTTTAGACGGTGTGGAGACCTATTTAAAAGAGGATGTTACGCTTTGTGATCTCAGGCGATTTTCTGAAGAAAAAACCGATCGCGAATCGGCGATGGACTTTAAAAAAGCCCGGCAGCATTTATTTGCGTAGATCGTAAAAAAAACCGCCTAGATACATCGCGGAGTGGCTCTGTGTGGACAACACATGTATGTCCTTCGGAGCGTGTGGATAAATGGCGCAGCGGCTGAACGCCGCAGCGCTAATTTACCCACACTCATCCACCCGTTGCCCACACGCCGCCATGAGCATTTGTGCTGTACGAGGGTTATAAAGCCGTGGTGCGACCCCGCATTCCCCTGTCAACCCACAGCTAGCCATTTATGGTGATCGCTGGCGCTGTTCAGACTCATTTTCGGATTGGAAAATACCTTTTGGACCTTTTTTCGGTCGATTTAAGTGGGGCGGCCCTGCGCCTTACCCCATCTGGCCTCATCGCCGGTGACTCTGGGTGTATATCACATTGACCTGCTTGACATTACTGGCATCAAAACGAATTAAACGAGTTGGGTGTTTGAGGCGGGGCTAGGGGACAACCAGTTCAGCCAAAAATTGGATCATGCTCCTAGATTGACTTGCGTGATACCCCCGGTGACAATGCCCCCGCATTAAAAATGCAGGGGACAATTTTTAGCGCCCCTTCCCACTTCGAGAATGATTTACGTCACATCATGGAGACTGTTATGGCTAGTTATCTAAAGAATATTATTACTGTTTTTACTCTATTAATCCTTGCCGCCTGTACAGGCACACCTACACCCCCCTCCCCATCCGAGTTACAACTTTCCGGCGTAATTTCCCAGCTTAATGGCGAGCTTGTGTTAAGTGACGGAAATGGATTTAACAAAACTTTTAACAAAAACGGTGCATTTGATTTTTCCCCAACAAAATACAAGCTAAATAGCACTTACAACGTCCATGTGGTTAGCCAGCCCTCTAGCCAAAACTGTATTGTAGTCAACGCCAAAGGAAGATTTACGAACGCGGACATAAATAATGTTGAAGTGACATGTAAGGATTTGAAAAATTCGTACAGGCTATCAGGCCAAG
>JBEGTZ010000169.1:0-21932 GCA_041179125.1 Pseudomonadota bacterium
AAAACCGCCTTTGGGCGGTTTTTTTTGTGTGGCACCTCTGGAAATGTATCTTCATCGACTGAGGTTTTTAGGTTTAAGTACCGTTATGGTGTAGGTTGGGCAGTAATGCCCGACGCAGCGGTGGCTTCGATAAAAAATGGTCGCAATGCGGCACCTTGAGATATCGGCGTACTGGAGTGGAATGTGTTGTGTTGGGCATTACTGCCCAACCTACGCTCTATTCATCTCATCTCATCTCATCGGGAGTGCTGAATAGTTACCAATATTTCTGCATTTAAATTTTTATACGCGGAGTAAATAACACGTTGTTGGTTACACAGATGACACAAATTTTCTAAAATGCATTACCCCTGCGATTCACCCGCTGCAACACTATCTCCGCCAATTGGGTTGGGTGCGCCTAATCATATTGGCTGCCGAACCCCGAAGCCTACCACTCCAACAAGCTGCCAAAACCGTCAGACGAAAAAACTCAAGCGCTGGCCGGTAAAAATACGCGGTGTGGGGAGCGCGTGCTGATAGCTGGGCTGATAACTATCCATCACAGCGCAATGGCCTCGATTAATGGCTAAAACACAATACCCCGCTAGGCTATTAATATCTCCGTGAACCGTCAGTGGTGCGCTAGCGAGCGACTAAAAAACTGTAAATACAGGAGTGATGTTCAACTAGGTTAAATATCCAATGCCCCCAAAGGAGTCCCTTATGCGCATTGCCCTGTTAGTCTGTCTTCTGAGTTTGTGCTTTAGCGGTTGCTCCCCCGCGCCGAAAAATGCCCTTCGTATTGGCATTAATGCCTGGCCGGGGTACGAGTTTTTAACCCTGGCCGAGCAGCTGGGTTATTACACGCAAGAGGGCGTGGAGGTCAAAATTATGCCGTTTCAAACCACGGCAGATACCCGTCGCGCGTTTGAAAAACACCAAATAGATATTGTCTGCGGCACGCTGATTGAGTTTTATGTTAGCCGTGAAGCCCATAATGTGGCGCCAGTGGTGTTTATGGTTTCTGACTTTTCTAACGGCGGTGATGTATTACTCGCCCGCAAAGCGTTTACCAAAGTGGCGGATTTAAAAGGCAAAAAAATCGGCTTGGAAATCGGCTCTGTGGATGTACTTACAGCGGCCAATGCGCTGGCCTCGGCGCAGTTGAGTTTTGCAGATGTGAACCTGGTGGCGCTGGATCAACCGGCGAATATTCAAGCCTTGTTAGCCGGGGAGATTGACGCGGCGCAAACCTACCCGCCCTTTTCCACACAGGCCCAGGCCAACCCCGATATTGTGCGGCTGTTTGACACCAGCCAAACCCCCGGTGAAATTGTTGATGTGCTGTTCGCCCACAGTGCAGCGCTGCAAGAGCGCAAGGCCGAATTTGGCAAAATAATGCGCGCCTTTCAGCGTGCGGTGGATTACCACCAGGCCCATCCAGAAGACGCCACCCGCCGTATGGCTGAACGGGAAAACATCACCCCGGCAGAATTTACCGAGGCATTAGGCGGGCTGAAAATCATATCCGCCCAACAACAAGCGGCCTATTTAACCCAGGGCGGGTTAGCCCCACTGTTGACCAACACGCACCGCGCACTAACCGCCATTCAAGCCATTAACGGCCCGGTATGCGGTGCCGAGTGTTTTAGTGATGTGGCGATTAAAAATACCAAACTTTAAACGCGCCCAAATGGAGCAGGGGCCAGAAGAGGCGCCGCCGTTCCGCTCGCTGCGCCTTCGCTTATTACAGCCATTGCTGTTGTTATCGGTGCTGGCCGCAATGGCCGCCTGCCTGGGTATTTACCTGATTACCGGCACGCAATTACGGCAAGAGTTGCAGCTGCGCGGGGAAATGTTATCGAGTGCAATTGTGATTGCCGCCGAAACCAATGCCACCTTAGGCGATTTTCACCGCACGCTTTTGGCGATGGCGAGCGAGCGCACGGTGGAGCATATCGCGCTAGTCGATTTAGATTATCAGCCCATTTTTAACGACGATAGCCCCCACATTAACGACAATACCTCCTCTGATAAGCGCGATACGCTGGATGCGCTCGCCCAGCAGGCGCTTTTGCACAACACCAGCGTGGGCGCCATCGACCGCCACAACAGCGCGCTCTACCAAGTGTTAACCCCCGTGTACATCACCGCTCTGCAACAAAAAAACGCATTAAGGCCCAAGCCTGCGCTGCTGATTATCAGCCTCATCACCACAGAATCTGAACGCAAGGCCTACACCACCACCATTTTATTAACCCTGTTATTCAGCGGTGTGGGCCTTGCCGCGCTGTTGATGGTTTATTTTTTGATGAACCATTGGGTACTAAAACCCAGCTTTAAAATTGTGGAAGTCATGCAAACCCATAACCTAGGCCTGGTAGCCACCACCGGGTTTCAACCCATACACGAATTGGGTTTGATCGGCCAAACCTTTGATAACCTGGCAAAAACCCTAGATGCGCGCGAGCGGGCGCTGGAGCACGCCCTCCAAAAAGCCCAGGAGGCAAGCCTGGCCAAAAGCCAGTTCTTAGCCAACATGAGCCATGAACTGCGCACCCCCATGAACGCCATTTTGGGTATGTTAGCGCTGCTGCGCAAAACAGAACTCACCGCACAACAAGGCGATTACGCCCTGAAAAGCGAAGGCGCGGCGCGATCTTTATTGGGTTTATTGAACGATATTTTAGATATATCAAAAGCCGAAGCAGGCAAAATGGAATTGGATCCAACGCCGTTTAACCTGGATCACCTCACGCGGGATCTGGGCGTCATTCTGGCGTCCAATCTCAGCCTCGCCACCAAACCGGTGGAAGTTGTATTCAACACCGCGCCTGAATTGCCGCGTTATTTTGTGGGTGATGCCCTGCGGTTACAGCAGGTGCTGATTAACCTCGGCGGCAATGCGATTAAATTCACCGAGCGCGGCACCGTCACCATCAACATCACATCACAAGGCCAGCAAGGCGATGAACACACACTGCACTTTAGCGTGCAGGATTCCGGCATCGGCATTGCCCCGGAAAACCAAGCCAAAATATTCAGCGGCTTTACCCAGGCCGAAGCCTCCACCACCCGCCGTTTTGGCGGCACAGGTTTGGGCCTGGCCATTAGCCAGCGGTTGGTGGCACTGATGGGCGGGCGCTTAGAATTGGAAAGCGCCTTGGGCTGTGGCGCACGGTTTTTTTTCAGCCTAAAACTGCCCTTGTTAAATGGAGAAGGTATCGCAGCACTAAATACCGCCAGCCAACTTAACGCCCCCGTTGGCGATCAGCAGCGTTTGCACGCCATGCGTATCCTGCTGGTGGAAGACAACCTCAACAACCAACAAATAGCGCAGGAATTACTAGAAGCCGAAGGCGCCCGTGTACACATTGCCCAGCACGGCCAAGAAGCACTGGACATGCTGCACGCCAACCCGCAGATGATTGACGCGGTACTGATGGATTTACAAATGCCCGTGATGGACGGGTTAACGGCCACCCGCGCCATTCGCACCGATTTAGGCCTAACGGCGCTGCCCATCATTGCCATGACCGCCAACGCCATGTCCACAGACCGCGAAAACTGTATAGATGCGGGCATGAATGACCACGTAGGAAAACCCTTCGACCTCAACCACTTAGTCGCCGTGTTGCGCCACCAAACACACTGGCAAGCGCATCAACCACGCACGGCCAGCCCCGCCAACACCAACAGCGCAGACACGCCCAATTTTGTCCCCACAAAATCCTTAAACACAGCCGAAATAGCGGCAAAAAATGGCGTGGATTTAACCTCGGCACTCAAACGCCTAGGCAACAATAAAAAACTGTACCTAAAAATGCTGCCCAAAGTAGCGCAAGACCTGGAAAAACTGCCGCAGGAATTACACGCCTTGTTCGAGCAGGGCGACCAAGCTGGCCTTGCCCGTGCGCTGCATTCACTGAAAGGTTTAGCCGCCACAATGGGATTGACCGCCCTATCCAACCACGCCCGCACGGGTGAACACCAGGTTCTAAATACCGAATCACACGCGGACATACCTGAAATGCTTCAGCAGATGACCCAGAATATTTCAGCTACAGTTATTGTGTTAAACGACTTATTGGCGGCGTTTAACGCCGAAGGTTAAACGCCCATTTTTAAGAAAACATGATTTTTTAGCAGATTCCAACTCACGTAATAAACTCACGCAATAAAGGACACTATATGCCCCCGTTTTCCCCTGCACGCCGTCGTTTTTTACAGCAAACCCGCACCGCAGCGGGCGCAGGCGTAGCCCTGCTGGGTGCGCCGTATGTGTTTGCCAAAACACAAACCACCGTACGCGTTTTAGGCACTCACGTAACCTTACAGGAAGAGATTCGCCAGCAAGCCATGAAAGACTTGGGCATCAACCTCGTATTTGAAGCCAAAGGCGAAGCCGAACTGGTGCAAAAAGCCACCACCCACCCAGAGCAATTTGACCTCTACGAACAATGGAGCGACAGCATAAAACCCCTCTGGCAAGCCGGCACCATCCAGCCTATAGAAACCAAACGCCTGCGCTATTGGGATGAAATAAACGACCTCTCTAAAAAAGGCCGTATCACCCCCAACGCTCCAATAGCCCTAGGCGATGCACCCTATAAAATTTTAAATGTACAACCCGATGGCAGCCTGGGCGTTAATTTCACCGGCAACATTAGCTTTTTACCCTACGTCCACAATGTGGATTCGTTTGGCTACAACACCCAAGTGATTAAAAAAGGCATTCCCTATGAAACCGAAAGTTGGGGCTGGCTGCTAGACCCGCAATACGCAGGCAAAGTGGGCATCATTAACGCACCCAGCATCGGCCTATTTGATCTGGCCCTGGCCGTTCAAGCGCGGGGGCTGATGTCGTTTGCCGACATCAGCAACATGACCATTCCTGAAATTGACAAATTATTCGGCATTCTTTTAAGCCTAAAAAAACAAAAACATTTCGCAGGTTTTTGGAATTCCGTGCCTCAATCCGTGGATTTTATGACCAGTGGGCGCGTGGTGATTGAAAGCATGTTCTCCCCCGGTGTTTCAGCCGCGAATGGACGTGGCACGCCGGTGGTCTATGCCGCCCCCAAAGAAGGCTACCGCGCGTGGCATGGGGTTATGTGCCTTTCACGCGCGTGTGTCGGCGACGTGCGGGATGCCGCCTACGCGTACATGAATTGGTGGCTGAGCGGCTGGGCGGGCGCTTTTATTGCCCGGCAAGGCTATTACATTTCCACCCCAGAGCGCTCCAAACCCCTGCTAGACGCCAACGAATGGGGTTATTGGTACGAAGGCAAACCCACACAAGTAGCACTTAAAGGCACCGACGGAAAAATTTCCGTCCCGGCGGGCGATACGCGCACCGGCGGCTCCTATATCAACCGCTTCAGCCATGTGGCCGTGTGGAACACGGTGATGGATAACTACGAATATTCGCTACAACGCTGGTATGAGTTTTTAGTGGCATGACGCAGCAGCGCACCAGCAAAACCTTGTTTGCACTGAACATTAACCAACGCATTCTGTTGGGTTTTGTGCTGTTGATGCTCATTGGTTTTAGTATTTCAGCGCTGAATATATTCAGCTTAAGTGATTTCGGAAACCGCTTTGCCCGCTTTAAAAAAACCAACGAAGACCAAATGCGCATTCTAAATATTGACTACTCAATATCAGAACTGCAACGGGCCATTTTGGTATTTAGCCACACAGAAAAAATGTCCGCCGCCTCAAATATTCGCACCCTGTATCAGAAGTCAATTACAGACATTAACCGCTTAATCACCGATAACACGTTTAAAAACCCCACAGAAAAAGCCCTGCTAACAGAAATGTTAACCGGCATTGAGATTTTCCACGAAAAAATAGACAGCCTGGAGTTGCGCAAAAAAGAACGGGAAACCTTCGTTAATGAGCACCTAATAAACCAATTCGCCGAGATAAACGCACAGCTTGCTAGCTTATCCACCCAGGCGCCAAAGCCTATTCCGCAACCATTAACACAAATACTTGCCAAGGTTGACAGCCACTTATCCAGCGCCGAAGTGTTAAGTGGGCGGTACTTTATTCAGCACGAATTACAACTGCGCAAACAAGTGGAAGAAAAAATTACATCGGCTGTTTTTATATTAAAAAAAGCCCGCGTACAAACAGAAAACCAGCCCTGGACCGCAGCCATTGAGCAATTAATTCAGCACATTACACAGATTAAACAAACTTTTAACCAAGCTGTACAAGCGGATCGCAATTATTTATTTTTAATTAATGTGGTTGTGGCCGGTGAACTGGGCGAGCTGAGTATTTTGGCGCAAAACCTCAAAACCGAATCGCTGCACATACAAAGTACGTTGTTTGCTCAAACTGAGAAAACAATAAACACGCAACAAAAATGGGTGCTTTTTGCTGCCGGATTAGGCTCAATTTTAGCCCTTGGCATAGCCTTAATCGTGGGCCGACGCATCACACAACCGCTGCAATCCATTACCGACACCATAACCCGCTTAGCACATGGCGAACATCAATTGGCTATTCCGGGCATCCTGCGGGAAGATGAAATTGGCCACCTAGCACAAGCGGCTAATGTATTTCGCGAAACCAACGTGCGCACGCAAGAGTTACTCCTGCAAGCGGAAAAAAATGCCCAAGAACTCAAATTGCGCGAATTATTATTAGAGCAAGCCGTCGATAAAGCCCAAGAGGCAAGCCAGGCCAAAAGCCAATTTTTAGCCAATATGAGCCACGAATTGCGCACCCCGATGAACGCCATTTTAGGCATGTTAGCGCTGTTGCGTAAAACCCAACTCGATAGCCGCCAAGCGGATTACGCCATTAAAACCGAAGGCGCCGCGCACTCGCTGTTAAGTTTATTAAACGATATTTTGGATATTTCAAAAGCGGAAGCGGGCAAAATAGAATTGGACCCAATTCCGTTTCACTTAGATCAAATCATTCGCGATTTAAACGTTATTCTGGCAACCCATTTAACGGAAAAAACCGTTGCATTAAGTTTTGAAATCCCGCCAAACCTGCCGCGTTATTTTTTAGGCGACGCCATGCGCTTGCAGCAAGTACTCATTAATTTAGGCGGCAACGCGATTAAATTCACCGAACACGGCCAGGTGGTGATAAGTATTTTTGAACACAGCCGCAGCCAAAATACGCTTAGGCTACACATCAGCGTTCAAGATACCGGTATCGGCATTGCACCGGAAAACCAAGCCAAAATTTTCAGCGGCTTCACCCAAGCGGAATCCTCCACAACCCGCCGTTTTGGCGGCACCGGTTTAGGGCTTGCCATCAGCCAGCGGTTAGTGAGCTTAATGGGGGGAACCTTGCAACTGGAGAGCGTACTTGGCCAGGGCAGCCGCTTCTTTTTTGAGATTGAATTACCGCTTTTAAGCCCAGAAGCCACCGCTCACTTTAATGCAACAAACAACCACCATGCTCACACCACAGAGCAACCTAGGCTGCAAAACCTGCGTCTTTTACTGGTGGAAGACAACCTCAACAACCAGCAAATTGCCCAAGAATTGTTAGAAGCCGAAGGCGCACACGTCCGCATCGCCCATCATGGCCGCGAGGCATTGGAATTACTGGAAGCCTCAATCGCCACCAGCCCCGCGAACAGCGCGCATAAAGTCGCGTATGACTTGGTATTAATGGATTTACAAATGCCCATCATGGATGGCCTAACCGCCACGCGCGCCATTCGCACAGAATTAGGCTTGCAGACACTCCCCATCATCGCCATGACCGCCAACGCAATGGCCTCCGACCGCGCCGCCTGCATCAGCGCCGGCATGAACGACCACATAGGCAAGCCTTTCGATTTGCATCATTTAGTGGCCGTGGTGCGGCATTACACCGGCTTGGAACCTCGGTTAGTGGATGAACATGCCGTGGCAAGCCATGAAGCGCCTGAGGCTGCGCCCCCCGATACAAACCCGTACCCCGGTATTGATTTAAACGGCGCACTGGCACGCTTGGGTGGCAACCAAAAGTTGTATTTAAAAATGTTGCCCAAACTGATCACCAGCCTAGAAACCCTACCCTCAACCCTCGATGCATTGCTGGCACAGGGCGATCTTGTGACACTAAAGCGGGAAATGCATTCGCTGAAAGGCGTAGCCTCAACGATGGGTTTAACCCTATTAACGGAGGCCGCGCGCTCAAGCGAACACGCACTGGGCGCCCAAGATTCGCAACCAGATGCCCAATCTGCCGAAGCAATAACGGCGCAAATAAACCTGACTATTAACGCAAGTCTTACGCAGTTAAAAATATTGCAGGGTGCGCTGGCGGAGCGCTAGCCTAGAAACTGCTGCTGAATAGTTACAAAAACATTAAGAATTTGCAGTGCCAGAAACCGTGTAGAGGCGCGATATATCGCGCCTTGAACTCCATCGCACCCTGGTATGCGGTTCAACGGGACACAATAAGTCAGCAATTGGGAACAGCCCCTAGTATTGAGTGTTCGCAGTAGCGTTCAACAGAGGTTTTTAGGACAATACCCGCCCCCACACGGGGTACGCCCTACCGAGACGACACAATGCCCATCACACGCTACACCACCACCGCTGGTATTCAGGTCAGCCGCAGCATCGAAGCCGTCTGTTACGACACCTTCGTGGATCAGCTCGCCCGGCAGCTGGACAGCCAATTAGGCTGTTTATTGTCCTCCAGCTACGAATACCCCAACCGCTACAAGCGCTGGGATATGGGTTTTGTAAACCCCATGCTGCGCATCACCAGCCGGGCGGATTGTGTGTGGATTGAAGCGTTAAATGCACGCGGCCACGTGATGTTGCCGTTCTTAGCCGAACAGGTAAAAAGTGCGCCCTTTGTGGCCGCACACAGCCTCACAACCTCCCGTTTTGATCTCACCATCAAACCCAGCACTGAAGCATTTACCGAAGAAGACCGCAGCCGCCAGCCCTCGGTGTTCAGCGTGTTGCGCCTGCTGCGCGACCTGCTGTTTAGCAGCGAAGACGCACACCTGGGCCTGTACGGCGCACTGGGGTACGACCTCGCCTTCCAATTTGAAAAAATCGATTTTGTACTGCCGCGTGCGGATGACCAGCGCGACATGGTGTTATTCCTACCGGACAGCATTTTTATCCGCGACCACGAGCGCCAAGAAGCCTTTGTTTACCACTACGAATTCAGCCTGAACGGTCAAATCACCGAAGGCCTAGCCCGCACCGGTGAGCACACGCCCTACGTACCCGCACAACAGGCCCCCCGCGACTGCGACCATTTGCCCGGCGAATACGCAGCCTTGGTGAACACCGCCAAAGAATACTTCGCACGCGGCGACTTGTTTGAAGTGGTGCCGGGGCAAACCTTCTATTTGCCCTGCACCGACGCCCCAAGCGCCGTGTTTATCCGCCTCAAACACACCAACCCCTCGCCCTACGGTTTTATTATGAACCTAGGCCAAAGCGAGTATTTAGTCGGCGCCTCGCCGGAAATGTTTGTGCGCGTGACGGACCGCTTAGTGGAAACCTGCCCCATCTCCGGCACCATTCCACGCGGCACCGATGCCATCAGCGATGCCGATCAGATCCGCACCCTGCTCAATTCCGACAAAGACCACAACGAACTCACCATGTGTACCGATGTGGACCGCAACGATAAATCCCGCATCTGTGTGCCCGGCTCCATTGAAGTGATCGGGCGGCGGCAAATTGAACTCTACTCGCGCCTGATCCACACCGTAGACCATGTGCGCGGCACCTTGCGCGAAGGCTACGACGCCCTGGACGCCTTTTTAAGCCACACCTGGGCCGTCACCGTCACCGGTGCGCCCAAGTTCGGCGCCATGTGCTTTTTGGAATCCCACGAACACAGCGCCCGCCGCTGGTACGGCGGCGCCGTGGGGAAAATCGGCTTTAACGGCGACATCAACACCGGCCTCACCCTGCGCACCATCCGCATAGCAAACGGCATTGCCGAAGTGCGCGCCGGTGCCACTTTGCTGAGTGATTCCATCCCCGAGGCAGAAGAAGAAGAAACCCGCGTTAAAGCCTCCGCCCAGCTGCGCGCCCTCAAAGGCCACAGCCAAACCTCCGCACAAGAAAGCGCCAGCCTATTGCAACAAGGCCTGGGTAAAAGTGTGTTGTTAATCGACCACCAAGACAGTTTTGTTCACACCCTGGCGGATTACTTCCGCCAAACCGGCGCAGCTGTCACCACCTTGCGGTACGGTTTTGACGAGGCGCGCCTGGACACACTCAAACCGGATCTGGTGGTGCTCTCCCCCGGCCCAGGCCGCCCGCAGGACTTCGCCCTCAGCCGCACCATCGGCCAGCTCATCCAGCGCAACATCCCCATTTTTGGCGTGTGTTTGGGGCTGCAAGGTTTGGTGGAGTATTTCGGCGGGCAATTGGGTGTGCTGGACATTCCACAGCATGGCCGCCCCTCAAACATCCACGTATTAACCCCCAACCAAGGGATTTTTAAAGGCTTGGAATTCAACCAAATTCAAGTGGGCCGCTACCATTCTTTATACGCACTGGAGGAGGTGTTACCGGCTGAATTGGCCGTTACCGCCATCACCGACGACCACATCATCATGGCCATCCAACACAAAACCCTGCCCATAGCCGCCGTGCAATTCCACCCGGAATCCATCATGACGTTTAAGAATAAAGTGGGGATTACGCTGGTGAATAATGCGTATGGGTTGATTGGCTGCAACGATTCAGCGTAAACCCTGGCACATCGAACGTCCGCACCATTTCAACACGTAGGGGCGCGATTCATCGCGCCTGGGTTACTTTTCAACTGAGGTTTTTAGGTTTAATTGACTAATCCTTAGGCACCGGGCGGGTGCGGCCAGAATCATCTATGGCGACGTACACAAACTCGCCCTCGGTGACTTTTTGCCGTTCGCTGTCGTAGTGTTTCACCCACACCTCCACCCGAGTTTTAATGGAGGAGCGCCCCACCTCTAACACAATGCAATAACAACTCACCGTAGCGCCCACCGGTACGGGCCGCAGAAAGGTCATACTGCCCACCGCCACCGTGGTCACGCGGCCCTTAGCCTCCTCCCGCGCCACAATGGCCCCGGCCAAATCCATTTGCGCCATCAACCAACCGCCAAATACATCACCGTTAGAATTCGTATCTTTGGGCATTACCAAGGTTTGTAACGCCAATTGCCCTGCGGGCGAGGGGGTTTCATCAATTGCACTCATGGCAGCTCCTGCGGGTGTTGGTTGAACCTAAAAACCTCAGTTGAATCACCCAAGTCTGCGCAACCCCTTGGCACGTCTAGCAAAAGTGAAAAATTTGAACAACCAATAAGGTTGCCCTGCATTTTTAACTTTCACTATCCGCATCAATCGCTTACACAGCTTTTGGGCGCTTAACTGAGGTTTCTAGGTTAAACCTAGAAATATCGCCTATCCGAACCAATGGTTAGCGGCCTTTGGGCGCTCAACGGGTTCAAACAGCCGACTCACTATAGCAGCGCCATGCTGCGCTGCAAAAGTTTAATAATGATGACCGTCACAGCATTATTTTGCAGCACTGATAAACCTGATCAAATCCAGACTAAAAATTAACCCCACTCCCCACTCATGGCTGCAATAAAAATGTCACAATACACCACTAGCATGGGTATTTGGGCGTAGGTACGCCTTCCGTTAACCACCATTTTGGGGATTTATTGTGAAAAAACTGCTGACTGCTCTTGTGTGTGCTTCTAGTATCACCGTTATCGCACCCGCCGCTCTGGCTGCCCGTGACAACATTTCTGCGGTGGGTTCATCCACTGTGTTTCCGTTTGCCAAAGTTGTATCTGAGCGCTTCGGCCGTAAGGGTAATTTCAAAGCTCCAAAAATCGAACCTACCGGTACTGGCGGTGGTTTTAAAGAATTTTGTAAAGGCGTGGGCGTTGAATTCCCCGATATCGCCAACGCATCGCGCCGCATTAAGCAATCTGAATACGATGCCTGCCAAGCCGCTGGCGTGAAAGACATTGTTGAAATCAAAATCGGCTTCGACGGTATTGTGCTGTCCAACAGCAAAAAAGCAGCGCAGCTTGATTTGACCACCAAAGATATTTACTTGGCACTAGCCAAAAGCGTCCCCGATCCAAAAGGTGGCGAAAAACTCATTCCTAACCCCTATAAAACCTGGAAAGACGTGAACGCCGCGCTGCCCGCCACACCAATTAGCGTCATGGGCCCACCGCCCACCTCCGGCACCCGCGATGCGTTTGTTGAGTTGGTAATGGAATCAGGTTGCAACACCTATCCATTCCTTAAAGCCATCAAAGACACCCAAAAAGCAGATTACCAAGCGGCCTGTGGCGGCATCCGTGAAGACGGCGCTTACATCGAAGCGGGTGAAAACGACAACCTCATCGTGCGCAAACTGGAAGAAAACGTAAATGCTTTAGGCATCTTCGGTTTTAGCTTCCTTGAGCAAAACGCTGACAAAGTACAGGGTTCAAAAATCGGCGGTAAAGCACCTGCGTTTGAAGCCATTGCCGATGGCAGCTACGTGGTGTCCCGTCCACTGTATATCTACGTTAAAAAACAACACGTTGACGTAGTTCCTGGCATGAAAGAATTCATCGCTGAATTCGTAAGTGAAGCCGCTTGGGGTGATGACGGTTACTTGTCTGAAAAAGGCCTGATCCCACTGCCTAAGAAAGATCGCGCTGCGGCTGCCGCTGCTGCCATCAAATTGGAATTGATGAAGCTGTAGTCCTCGCCTTAAGTGTTAACCACAAGCTCAGCCCGCTGGGCTTGTGGGTTTTGTTTGCCCTCCTAAAATAAAGCGGTTTTTATGAATTCAGCCTCCCTTCTAATCATCCTTGTGCTCGTGGGCCTTGGCGCCTTTATGTTGGGGCGCGGTAGGTCGCTGGCCTTGGTAAAACAGGCCGACGGCTCCCTCGGCAAGCTCAACTCCCTACCTTTTTACTACGGCGCACTCACCGCCCTCTGGTGCTTAATCCCCAGTATGCTTCTGGTGCTGGTGTGGAACCTGTTTAGCGGCACCCTGATTGAACACCTGGTGCTAAAGCCGCTGCCCGCCGCCATCATTGGCGAGCAGGGTGAGCGCAGCGATTTAATTTATAACCAAGTTTTAAACCTGGCGGCGGGCCATATCAACACCAGCCAAACCGACCCAGCCTTGATGGAAGCGGTAAGCCATCTTCAAGAATTACAAACCACCAACAATTGGGCCATGACGGTCTCCTGCCTGTGTTTGGGTATGTTCTCGGCTCTATTCCTTTGGCTGCGTATTGCGCCCCATTTTAAAGCCCGCGCTCAGGTTGAAGTCATTTTTCGCTGGGGGCTGCTCACCTGTGCCAGCCTTGCGGTACTTACCACCGTGGGGATTGTTCTTTCGGTGCTGTTTGAATCCTTGCGCTTTTTTAACCATGTTCCGGTATTTAGCTTTCTGTTTGGCTTGGAGTGGAGCCCACAGATGGCCATGCGGGCAGACCAAGCGGGCAGTTCGGGCAGCTTTGGCGCCGTACCTTTATTTGCAGGCACACTTCTCATTGCGTCCATAGCGTTAATTGTTGCGGTGCCCACCGGCTTGATGTCGGCCATTTATCTTTCCGAATACGCCAGCCGCCGTATGCGCGACATCATCAAACCCGCGCTAGAAATTTTGGCCGGTGTCCCTACGGTGGTTTATGGCTTCTTCGCTGCACTCACCGTGGCCCCTGTCATCCGCGATTTAGGGTTGGATTTGGGGCTGGATCAGTGGATAGCTATCAGCTCCGAGAGCGCCCTGGCCGCAGGCTTAGTGATGGGCGTGATGATTATTCCTTTTGTCTCCTCACTCTCCGATGACGTTATCAACGCCGTGCCACAAACCCTACGTGATGGCGCGCTGGGCTTAGGTTCAACCCGCTCGGAGGTCATCAAACAAGTAGTGCTGCCCGCCGCGCTGCCCGGCATTGTAGGCTCCGTGTTATTGGCCGCATCGCGCGCCATTGGCGAAACCATGATTGTGGTCATGGCCGCAGGTATGGCCGCCAACCTAACCGCCAACCCATTCGACGCCGTAACCACCGTTACCGTGCAAATTGTCACCCTGTTGGTGGGCGACCAAGAATTCGACAGCCCCAAAACCCTCGCCGCATTTGCCCTAGGTTTAGTGCTGTTTGTTGTCACCCTATGCCTGAACTATTTCGCGCTGTACATCGTGCGCAAATACCGAGAACAGTATGAATAATCCAACCAAACAGGCCCAATTAGTGGCCAATAGCCTTGCCAAACGCTACCGCTCAGAGAAGATCTTCCGCGCGCTGGGTGTAGTCTCCATCGCCGTCGGCATCGTGGCTTTGTGCAGCCTTTTTATCGGCATCATTAGCGGTGGGTTATCCGGTTTTACACAAACCAAAATCCACCTACAGGTGGTGCTGGATGCAAACGAGCTAAGCATTAACGACCCGCGCGACGCCGGCCAAATTAAAGCCGCCGACTTCCAACCGCTGGTACGCAAAGCCTTAGCGGAGCGCTTCCCTGATGTGGACGGACGCGAAGACAAGCGCGCGCTAAATGCCTTATTAAGCGTAGGCGCAGCCGCCGAAGTGCAGGCCAAAGTACTGGCCAACCCCGCACTGCTGGGCAGCACCTTAGCGCTTTGGGTAACGGCTGATGACGATGTAGATACCTACCATAAAAGCAGCGCCAGCCATAAATTCGTTGACCGTTTAAAAGAAAAGCAAATTACCTGGATCAACGAATTAATCGCCAAGGGTGAGTTAGAGCGCCAATTTAACTCGACGTTCTTCACCTCAGGGGACTCAGCCGAGCCGGAAATGGCGGGTATTTTTGGCACGCTGCTGGGCAGTATTTTTACACTGTCGGTCACTATCACGCTGGCCTTTCCTATCGGCGTGGCCGCTGCGATTTATCTTGAAGAATACGCACCTCGCAATAACTTTACGGATTTTATCGAGGTGAACATCAACAACCTCGCCGCTGTGCCGTCAGTGATTTTCGGCCTTCTCGGCTTGGCTATTTTTATCAATATGTTCCACATGCCCCGCTCAATACCTTTAGTGGGCGGCTTGGTGCTCACACTCATCACACTGCCCACCATTATTATTTCCAGCCGTGCAGCCATTAAATCCGTACCGCCCAGCATCCGCGAAGCCGCCTTGGGCATTGGCGCCTCCAAAATGCAAATGATCTTGCACCACGTATTGCCCCTGGCCATGCCCGGTATGCTCACCGGCGCCATCATTGGCATGGCACATGCTTTAGGTGAAACCGCCCCGCTGCTGATGATCGGCATGGTGGCATTTATTATGGATACCCCCACCAGCGTGATGTCCTCGGCCACGGTATTGCCGGTACAAATATTTCTTTGGTCCGACAGCCCAGAGCGCGGCTTTGTGGAAAAAACCTCCGCCGCAATTATGGTGCTGCTCGCCTTTTTGATCTGCATGAATACCCTAGCGGTCTGGCTGCGCAAGCGCCTTGAGCGCCGCTGGTAACTTGAGGATAAACCTATGACTGAAGTGCTTGATCCCCCAAACCGAACCGAAGTACCGGCGGTGCCCTCACCCAACGTGCAACGTCTATCAACCCAGAATGAGTTAAAACCCAAGATGAAAACCAAGCGCGAAGGCAGCACCGTAGGAAAACCCTTTGTTGACGCACCCAAAATATCCATGCGTGGTGTTGACGTTTTTTACGGCGCCAAACAAGCGGTTTTTGGTGTGGACTTGGATATTGCCAAGAACCAGGTTATCGCCATGATCGGCCCTTCAGGCTGCGGTAAATCAACCTTTTTGCGTTGTATCAACCGCATGAACGACACCATCGACAGCTGCCGCGTTGAAGGCAGTATTTGTTTAGAAGGTGAAGACATTTACGAATCCAAGTTAGACGTAGTGCCCCTGCGCGCACGCATCGGCATGGTGTTTCAAAAACCCAACCCCTTTCCCAAAAGCATTTTTGACAACGTAGCCTACGGCCCCAAAATCCACGGGCTTGTCAGCCGCAAAGCCGACTTAGAAGAAGTCGTCGAAACCAGCTTGCGCCGCGCAGGCCTATGGGAAGAAGTAAAAGACCGCCTTGATTCACCCGGCACAGGCCTTTCCGGCGGCCAACAGCAGCGTTTGTGTATTGCTCGCACTATTGCTGTAAGCCCTGAAGTTATACTGATGGACGAACCTTGCTCCGCGCTGGATCCCATCGCCACAGCAAAAATAGAAGAATTAATCGCCGAGTTGAGCCAGAACTTCACTATTGCCATAGTGACGCACTCCATGCAGCAAGCGGCTAGGGTTTCAGACCGCACCGCCTACTTCCATCTCGGTAAATTAATTGAAGTAAATGAAACACAAAAAGTATTTACCAACCCCGATCACGAACTGACCGAAGCCTATATCACTGGCCGAATCGGCTAGCACTGAGAACATAGCTCATGGATAACCTGAACATAGATCGACACATATCACAGCAATTTAATACCGATTTAGAACACCTGCGCACCCATCTTTTGGAGCTGGGCGGTATTGTTGAAGAACAAGTGGCCAACGCGGTAAAAGCCTTAGAAACCGCCGACAGCGCCCTGGCCGAGCAAGTACTGCAAACCGAAATGGAAGTAGACAAACGGGAAATATCCCTCGACCACGAATGCACGCTAATCCTCGCCCGCCGCCAACCCGCCGCCTCCGACTTGCGCCTGGTGTTAATGGTCACCAAAACCACCCACGACTTGGAACGCATGGGTGACGAAGCGGATAAAATCGCCAAAATGGCCATCGCCCTCAATGAAGACGGCGCCTCGCCACGGGGTTATATCGAACTGCGCCATATCGGCAGCAACGTGCTCAAACTCGTCAACATGGCACTGGACGCATTCGCCCGCTATGATGCCCAAATGGCCGTGCGCGTTGTGCGTGATGACAACCAAGTAGACCTAGAATACCGCTCAGCCCTGCGTGAATTAATCACCTACATGATGGAAGATCCGCGCTCCATCTCACGCGTGATGAATATATTGTGGGCACTGCGCGCCTTAGAGCGTATTGGCGACCACGCACGCAATATTGCCGAAAACGTCATTTATTTAGTCCACGGTATGGATGTTCGCCATATTCCCCTTGATGAAATTGAAAAGAAACTTGAAGCAGAAAATAACAGCGCTGATTAAGCCCTATTTTTTAGCCTGTATAACCCTGTGCGGCTGCGACAGCCGCAACAGCCTGCAACACCTCGACTCACAAAACCTCCAAACCCTCGCCCGCGCCTGCCGCACAGAAACACCCAGTGCGCCGGGGCAGGCGATTGCCTGTCAAAATGTCCAACGAGAATGCACCCGCCGCGCAGAATTGGGCTTAGGCGCCTGCCTGTAACCTTAAACCTAGAAACCTAGAAACCTAGAAACCTAGAAACCTCAGGGATTATTCAGCTAGGTTTTACAAGGTTAAATCCCTGGTTATTTTTTAATTCTCACAGTAAGTATTTATTTTGACTAATAGGTTGTTTATCACCCTAGGTTCAAGTAGATTCCGCGCACTTACTGTAGTAAACCCTTACACGCGAGTAATCATTTTAGGAACCCCCCGTGAATAAACTGCCTACCAACGCCACACCATTTAACCCTATTCCCCACCCGCGTCTAAGCCTTGCCCTGTGTATTGCCTTGGCAAGCCAAGGCGCGTGGTCAGCCAACTGCCCAGCCCAGCCCAACTGCAACGTGAACATTAACGGGTTTAATGGTTCGTTATCGGGAACACAAAACCTGTGTATTACCGGCACATACACCCGAGCAATTAATAACCTCCCCTCAGGCGCGGTTATCTATGTGGCCCCCGGTGCGAATTTCACGCCTTCTAGCTTTTCAAACCCAGCGGGGAAACTCATCAACTGCGGCACCGCAAGCCTACCCTCACTTACATTAAGTGCAGGTTTTAATTTTTCTAACTATGGCACTGCGGAGTTTAAATCCAACATTAACTGGAATGGCAAGGCGAGTTTTTTTAACGACGCTGATGCCAAAATTAATTTTAAAACCTCCTTCAGCCTGAAAAATAATTCATCGCTCACAAATGATGGCGAAATTATTAGCACCGGTGTATTTGAAAGCGACAACGGCACCAGTATTACCAACACCGGTTATATTCGCCTATCCGGCGGCAATTTTAATCCCAATGGCGTGGTAATAAATTCAGGCTTTGTACAAACCGATGAATTTATTAATATCAACACCAATGCAGAACTAACCAATAATTGCAGTTTTATTTCACAAAAAGGCTTTAACAACAATAGCGGAAAAACCCGCAACAACGGCTATATTTTTGTAACCGGAACCGCTCAAGGCAATGATTTAGTCCAAAACAACCAGCCGTTTTCCCAAGGGCCAAACGCAGTTGTAGTGGGAACTCGATTTTTTAATAACGCAGGTAATATCACCGGCGGTGGCAAATATTATTTCACCGGCGATACGCGTAACCAAGGCAACTTCGGTAATGATGGTGGCGGTATTAATTTTTACGACACCACCCGCTCGCCCGGTAAAATTTTCGACGTGCAATCACCCGCGCCCCACACCAGTGTAACCGCCAACGCATTTACACCACCCAAAGTGGACGCTGTGGTACCTAGCTGCTCCAAAAATGTAGCCCCAGTGAAGCCGGTAATTAGCATTAATATCGTTGCAGGTGACGACATTATTAACGCGCTCGAAGATGATTCAGAGGTCGCCATTTCCGGCAACACTACAGATGCGCCCAATGGCTCATTAATTAGTTTGGATATTAATGGCAAAACCTATTCAACCACGGTAAATAACAATAATTGGAACCTACTGCTCCCCGCTGCGGACGCACAAATATTAGACGCCAGTGAAATTATATCCGCCCAAGTGAGCCTGGCCGATAATTCAGCCATTAGCGAAAAAACCACACGCACAATCACACATACAACAGAACTACCCCGCATTACCATTGATGTGGTGGCAGGCGATGACATTATTAACACAACCGAAGATGACACCTTCATAACCATACAAGGCACCACAACCGGCGCAGAAAACGGCTCAACAGCCAGCGTGTTTATAAACAATAAAAAATATACCGCAAGCGTTAATAACAACACATGGAAATTTAATCTACCCGCAGCAGATGCCCAAGCTTTACATGAAAATGAAATAATTTCAGCCACTGTAATTAATGCCGTGGGAAATGTTTCGCGCCCAGCAACACGCCCGATAAAACACACGGAAAATACTCCAACCATTAATATAAATGTCATTGCTGGCGACGATATTATTAATTTAAATGAAGACAATACTGAAGTTGAGCTAAGCGGCACAACCACCTGGGTTGAAAACGGGCAAGTAGTTACGCTCAGCATTAAGGGTAAAAATTACCGAGCGGGTGTTAATAATAACGCCTGGAGCACATTTATCCCTGCGCAAGACGCACAAGCCTTGGGTGCTAGAGAACAGGTCGATGCGCAGGTTAATAATGTAGCGGGCGATACCGCACAAACAAGCCGCACGGTTAATCACAGTATTAATTCACCTACGGTAACAATTAACGTTGTCGCTGGCGATGACATTATTAATGCCGCCGAAGATGACGCACCGGTTGTCGTGAGCGGTAAAACTACGCTTATTGAAGACGGCCAAAAAGTTGTTTTAATTGTCAACGGTAAAAATTACGAAGCCGCTGTAAATAACAACACCTGGACAACAGAAATTCCTGCCGCTGCGGCACAAGCACTAAAAGCTTCAGAAAAAATAACCGCTACTACAAGCAATAAAGCAGGCGACAAAGCAGAAACGGATCGCACCATCACGCACAGCATTAATTCACCCACAGTGAGCATCAATGTTATCGCCGGTGACGATATTATTAATGCCGCCGAAGATGACGCGCCAGTAACTATTAGCGGTAAAACCACCTGGGTTGAAGACGGCGCTAAAGTTACCGTTAATGTAAATGGAAAAAATTACGAAGCCACGGTCAATAATAAAGCCTGGACGTTAGCAATACCTGCCGAAGATGTTCAAACGCTTGATGCGCAAGAAAAAATAACCGCTACGGTTACGAATAAAGCGGGTGACAAAGCCGAAGGCGATCGCACCATCACACACAGCATTAATTCACCTACGGTAATTATTAACGTTGTTGCCGGTGATGACATTATTAACGCCACCGAAGATGACGCACCGGTAATTATTAGCGGCAAAACCACGCTGGTTGAAGACGGCGCAAAAGTTACCGTTAGCGTAAATGGCAAAACTTATGAAGCAGTGGTGAATACAAATGCTTGGTCAGTTTCCATGCCCGCTACAGATGCACAAGGGCTGGGCACTTCGGAAAAAATAACCGCTGCAGTTACGAATAAGGCGGGTGATAAAGCCGAAACGGATCGCGCAATCACGCATAGTGTTAATTCTCCAACCGTGACCATTAACGTTATCGCTGGTGACGACATTATTAACACCACCGAAGATGACGCGCCAGTTATCGTGAGCGGTAAAACTACGCTCATTGAAGACGGCCAGAAAGCTGTATTAATTATTAACGGTAAAAATTACGAAACCGCTGTAAATAACAACACCTGGACAACAGAAATCCTTGCCGTTGAAGCACAAGCATTAAAAGCTTCAGAAAAAATAACTGCTGCCATTACGAACAAAGCGGGCGACAAAGCAGAAGGCGATCGCACGATTACGCACAGCATTAATTCACCCACGGTAAGCATTAATATTATCGCTGGTGACGATATTATTAATGCTACCGAAGATGATGCGCCAGTTATCGTGAGCGGAAAAACTACGCTCATTGAAGACGGCCAGAAAGTTGTTTTAATTATTAACGGTAAAAATTACGAAACCGCTGTAAATAACAACACCTGGACAACAGAAATCCCTGCCGTTGATGCACAAACACTAAAAGCCTCAGAAAAAATAACGGCTACCGCAAGTAATAAAGCAGGTGACAAAGCCGAAGGCGATCGTACCATCACACACAGCATTAATTCACCTACGGTAAGTATTAACGTTGTTGCCGGTGATGACATTATTAACGCCACCGAAGATGACGCGCCGGTAATTATTAGCGGTAAAACCACCTGGGTAGAAGACGGCGCTAAAATTACCGTTAGCGTAAATGGCAAAATTTATGAGGCAGTGGTTAATGCAAATACTTGGTCAGCTTCCATGCCCGCTACAGATGCACAAGGGCTGGGCACTTCGGAAAAAATAACCGCTGCAGTTACGAATAAGGCGGGTGATAAAGCCGAAGGCGATCGCATCATCACGCACAGTATTAATTCACCTACGGTAAGTATTAATGTTATCGCAGGTGATGACATTATTAACGCCGCCGAAGATGACGCGCCGGTAATTATTAGCGGCAAAACCACGTTAGTAGAAGACGGCGCAAAAATCACCGTTACTGTAAATGGTAAAACTTATGCGGCAGTGGTTAATGCAAGTGCTTGGTCAGTTTCCATGCCCGCTACAGATGCTCAAGCGCTGGGTAATTCGGAAAAAATAACGGCCACTGTTACAAATAAAGCAGGCGATACCGCCAAAATAGACCGCACCGTTATTCATTCCGGCAGGGAACCGACAGTAACAATTAACGTCATCGCTGGTGACGATATTATTAATACTACCGAAGATGATGCGCCAGTTATCGTGAGCGGAAAAACTACGCTCATTGAAGACAGCCAAAAAGTTGTTTTAATTATCAACGGTAAAAATTACGAAGCGGTAGTTAATAACAACACCTGGATAATAGAAATCCCAGCTGTTGATGCACAAGCACTAAAAGTATCAGAAAAAATAACTGCAACCGCAAGCAATAGAGCCGGTGATAAAGCCGAAGGCGATCGCACCATCACGCACAGTATTAATTCACCCACGGTGAGCATTAATATTATCGCTGGTGACGATATTATTAATGCTACCGAAGATGATGCGCCAGTTATCGTGAGCGGAAAAACTACGCT
>JBEGTZ010000170.1:0-11708 GCA_041179125.1 Pseudomonadota bacterium
GTATAAATGACCGACTGAGTACGAAAATAACGAAGCGAGCGCGCGAAAAGTGGATTTCCGGAGGTGCCCTTTAGTTATTTATGGATGCCTGGCAAGGATGCCCTCACGTCCCTCCAACAAACGACCTCTTGTGGCCCTTTTTTAAGGGCCTTTTTTGTTTCTGATAATTGGGGAATGTAGTTTCCCCCTCCGATAAAAATATGAGCTATAGAATCCTTGTGTGGTACATTTTTTGGTTTTTAATAAAAAATATTAGTAACCATTCGGCGTATTAAGCCTGCCGATTGAATATCCGTACCATTTCACCCTTGTAGGGGCGCGATTCATCGCGCCTGGTTGATGATTTTTCCAGCTGTTTAATTGGGCGCAACCTACGCGGGTATGACCTACGAAAATAGAAAATACACTGACCAGTTGCAAATACTCCCCCTTCTCTAAAAATTATCCCTTCATTTTTAACTTTCACTATTCGCACCAATTGCTTGCACAGTTTTTTGGCGCTCAACTGAGGTTTCTAGGTTAAACCTAAAAGCCTTAGTTGAACTCTACTGCGAACGCCTAACACTTGAATTCGCAGTGTTTTTTGCTGAATTTTGGCTCACCGTGGTGGTGACTACTGCTTTCACCAAAATTCAGAAAAAAACGCTGCAAATTCGGCGTCTTAGTCGCTCTCGCTACGAGTTCAGCTGCGGTTTCTAGGTTAAAAGCTCAGCAACCCCCTCGTAATTACCACCATTAATTTCCCTTCTTAATCCTCAAAACCCCATTGAGCGCTTTCACTGCCCGCTCAAATGAAGTTTTCGATATTTCGCGTCAAAAAATGCCAGTTTTTTCTGATTAAATTCATTAAGTTGTAATAATGTAGTGTAATTGCATTTAAAATAAATGTTTTTATGTAATAAAAAACGCATTAAAACGTCAAAAAAAATTAGTCAAACTGTAAACCAATATGTATGCATAAGTGGTTATAGTGCGTCCACACAATAACTACTGCAACATAACAATATTGAGGCACATTATGCAGACAAAACGTAAGAATATTTCGGTGCGCATGAGTTCTTGGGAGCAGAAACGGGTGCGAGAAATAGCTGAGCGCTTGGGTGTTAAGGAGTCCGACATGATTCGTTATTCCATTAGCAACACGCTGGGAAAGCTGATGCCGTTCCATGATCGCTCCTATAAAGGCGCAAGCCTCATGTCGGCAGTGTTGGATAGCGCAGACGACCTGTTGCGCTACTTCCATTTGGATGCTGAGCAATTAAACAAAATTATTAACGAGGGTGTTGATGAACCCCACAAACGCGTTGCCGAGGAAGATCTTGAAATGATCGTGCTGGGGCACTTTAACGAACAGTACATCCATCAGCGCTTAGCCGAGTTGTGTGATGGGCCTGTGGATGCCAACGGAGTGCATAGAGCACTGCGTGAATATCTGACGCGAAAATATGTTTCCGCAACCAATTTACCTATAACAGCCAATTAATCTTAAAAACTTAAAGAGGACTTGCTCATGAAATTTCAAACTTTAATTTTGACCACCGCCTTACTCTGTGGAACTCACCAAATAGCATCTGCCGCCACTGTCGATATATCGGCTAGCGGCTCTGATTCCTGGAATAAAACCGTAGTGGGCACCTATATTAAAAATACCAAAATTAAATTTTCGGAGGCGGGCACTTACAGTATTAGCCTGCAAGATACTGACTTCGGAGCTAATTTCGAAATGCTCGGGGCTATGATTTCCTCGCCATCAACTAAATATGTTGACTTGGTTTTGTCAGCAGATGAATCCGCTAACGCGCGACAATTTAAAATTGATAAAGCAGGTGATTATTTTTTAAATGTTTTTGCAATTACAGATTCCATTAGAAATCCTGCCACATTTTCGCTGGCGGTTAATGCGGTGCCATTGCCTTCTGCGGTTATTTTTATGTCTTCAGCGTTGATGGGGTTGGTGGCATTTATGCGCCGCCGCACATTTAATGGTCAGGTGTAAATAGGTATGGGCTGCAATATTAAGTTCATATTGACGGGCTAGCATGTCACAAATGAAACACTTGGGTTGGGTTATGCTTGGTTTTGGAAAGAGATTAATGGTTCTGCAGCTTGTGGGCTGTATGCTGGCCGGGGGCGTGATGGCTGATGCGCCGACGGCCGGGCAAGTTATAGATAGCCCTAAGAACACCTATTTTCTGCAAGCTGGGGATGTTGTAGAGCTTTTGGTTTGGAAGGAGCCGGATTTGTCGCGGGAAATTCTTATCGGCCCGGATGGCTTTATCAGTATTCCATTGATCGGTACTGTAGAGGCGAAAAACCGATCTTTAGAAGATTTGCGCACTGAAATAAAAAAACGTTTATCCACGGTTGTTAATGAGCCGAGTGTAAATGTTAGTTTGCGCGGTGTGGCGGGCAGCAAAATATTTATTATTGGCAAGGTTGCGCGTCCTGGTGAATATCCCATGACTCAGCCGGTGGATGTATTGCAAGCATTAAGTAAGGCTGGCGGTGTTACGCCTTATGCGGATGCGGGTGATATTAAAATTATTCGCAGGTCCGGCCCCGCTCAATCAGTAATTAAATTTAATTACAACGAGGTTGAGCGCGGTAAACACCTTGAGCAAAATGTAGCGCTGGTTAGTGGCGATACTATTCTTGTGCCCTAAGCGATTTTATTGTGAATAATATATCCACGGTAACTCTGTGCGCGCTTTTGCTGCCGTCTAGTGTTGCCCCGCAGTTTGCCTGTGCAGCGGATATTAATTACTCGGCTGATTTTGCGTCTCGATTGCGGCATCAAAAAAATGTCGCAATTTCATTGGATAATCCTATTGATGTAGATGCGACTGAAGTTAGTGTGAATATGCGTTTGTGGCGGAAAACTGAAGTGCGCAATAGCGTTATTACACTGAATATAAAAGATGATCACTATGAGGATTATTCTGAGTTTGAACAGGATTTTCGCACTGTGTCCCTTGAGCACCGCTTTAAACAGGAGCTAACACAGTATTCGATCCATGCCGATATTAATAAATCTACCACGTTAGGAAATTCCTTTGAGTCTGGTGAATTTGTGCGGCGCAATGTGCCTGTGCTTACTCGTTCCATCAATGGTTCTGCCGTTCGGTATTTTAATGAGGCCATTTCTGGCTCGTTAGAATCCACAGTGTCGGATACACGTTATAAGCAATCTTTAGATGTAAATAATCAGGACTATGATGATAAACAATACGTAGTGTCTGGCCGCTACCAAGATTCAGAAGTTACAGACTGGCAGCTTTCGTCTTATGTGGATGAAATGGATCAGTTGCAAAGTGGTATGCAAGTAGTCACAACAGGTTTTTATGTATTGCGCACTTATCAATGGGATGAAATTTGGTCATTAAGCGGTAAATATGGCCGTAGAAAAACCCATATGGAAGGCACTAATTTTTTTGGGCAGCATTTCGAAAAAAACAATTTTGGTCGTGTGGCATCGTTAGATATTAAGCGAAAAGGACAATTAGGAACGCTAGGTGTTAGTGCAAGCCAAGACATATCTCCTAGAGCCAATGGAATCATAGATGACTCCAAACGCTTAGGCGCTTCGTGGCAGACAAAAACGTCTGAACGGACAAACCTTAATCTTAATATCAGCCGCGTCAACCGCAAGCCTTTAAATACCGTATTTATTGCCGAAGACGCAACGCAAAATGATACATATAGTGCGAGCGTTGGTTATGCCTGGAGTGAAGATCTGAGTTTAGATGTAAGTGCTCGCTGGGTTACGCGTACATTCCAATCAGCCGTAAATAATCCATCCGCCGATTCAGGCACCGTCTCGGCAGGGTTACGTTGGCATTTATACCCTTAGTTTTTAATGAGTGGCAAATTTTCTATGGCAAATCCGCAATTTGATATTGGTGAAATAAAACGCATTTTAAGACGGCGCAAAAAATATGCGTTATGGGCGGGTACTGCTGTATTTTTGATCGGCGTGGTGGTAACTATATTAGTTCCGCCGACTTATGTGTCATCTTCAACAATACTTATTGAGCAGCAAGAAATCCCTCAAGATTTAGTGCGCTCCACCGTTACGAGCTTTGCTGACCAGCGTATCCAATCTATTACCCAACGTACCATGACGTTCGGTAATTTAAGTGATTTAATTAAAAAATATGATTTATATGCGGATGATCGAAAATCTCAGCCTATGGAAGCGATCATTGAATATATGCGTAGAGATATAAAAACAAAAATCATCAGTGCGGAAGTGGTTGATCCTCGCAGCGGAAGGCCGGTTGAGGCTACTATTGCGCTTTCAATTAAATATCATAGTCGTCAGGCTGACACCGCACAGAAAATTGCAGGTGAAATTACGAGCTTGTTTTTAAATGAAAACTTAAAAAACCGTAAGGAAATGGCCACACTTACCGAGGAATTTTTAGGGAAAAGCCTAGAAGAGGAGCGCGCTAAACTTAAATTGTTGGAAAATAAACTGTCGGAATTTAAACAAGCACACGCTAAAGAGTTGCCTGAATACGGTCAATTTACCATTTCCACTTTGGAGCGCGCCGAGGCTGAATCCCGTGAGCGCGTTGCACGTTTGGACTCTCTTCAGGAGCGTAGAATTTATTTAAAGGGTGAGCTTGCGCGGCTGGGTTCCGGCCGGATTGTAACGGGTGGTGATTTAAATGGATTGTCTCAAGAGGATCGCCTACGTTATTTGTACAATTTATCTATGCAGCTAAAAACTCAATATGGGCCTTCCCACCCGGATGTGGTGCGTACAAATAATTCTATTAACGAACTTTTAGCCGCTGGCGCACAAATGCGTGATAAAAATTTTTTACGCGATATAAAACAGCGCCAACAGCAGGATCTGGCGCTATTAGAGAGTAAATATTCTTCAGCGCACCCAGATGTGGTGAAATTACGCAATCAAATAGAGCAATTAGGCAAACAAGAATCTTTTAGCTCGTCAAGTAATTTCGAATCGTCAAATAATCCTGACTACATTCAGTTGGCTGCACAATTACAGGCAATTGAACAAAACATTATATCGGAACAGGCAGTATTGGGTGGCGTACAAGAAAAAATTCAATCATTACAGGCTTCATTGAGTAAATCACCCAGAGTGGAACAGGAATATAGGGAGTTATCCCGTGAAATGGAAACTACTAGCCGTAACTTCTTGGAATATCAAGCGAAGCAAACACAAGCAAAATTGGCGACTCAGTTAGAGCAGGAGCAAAAAGGTGAGCGATTTACATTGATTGAGCCGCCATTACGCCCCGAGGAACCCGTTAGCCCCAATCGTCCATTATTATTAGTGTTAAGCCTAATTTTAGGGCTGGCTGCGGGCGCAGGCTGTATTTTTGGATTGGAAGCGTTAGATGGAACGGTGCGGTCGGAGTATGCACTGGAGCGCTTAAGCGGCGTTGCGCCATTGGTTGTCATTCCACATCTAGGCGAACCTCAGCCTGGAGGTTCACCATTATTAGCACATTGGAAATTCATTGCAGTATCTGCCGGGGTGTTTGTTGCGCTGGTGTCGTTAATTCATTTTTTGTATAAACCGTTAGATGTTATTTATTACATTTTAATTCGTAAATTTTTGGGTTAATTAATTATTATGCTTCAGGCCAATCATCACTTTGACTTATTAGCGGCGCAGATTTTTGCTAAGTTGCAGGAAAACGAATGGAGGACATTCGGAGTTGTTAGCCCTCGCCAGGGGGACGGTAAGTCTACTGTGGCGCATCGTTTGGCGTTAAGTATGGCGCGGGAGCGCAAACATACGGTCATGCTGGTTGATTTAAATGTATTTAACCCGCAAGTGCATACATTTTTTAAGCGCAAAAATGATGTGCATTTAGGCGAGGTATTAAATGGTGCCTTGGATCTTTCTCAGGTAATTCAATCAACGGATGTTGAGCGTCTAAAAATTGTAGCCAACGCTCAGTCGGGAATGCCTGGTGCCGATTTAATGAGTTCGTTTAAATTTGAGCAACTGGTACTGGAGATTAGGCAGCGTTACGCAGACCGGATTTGTATTTTTGATATGCCATCTTATTTAGACACCAATGCTGCGCTTACGGTTACGCCTTTTTTGGATAGTCTTCTATTGGTGGTAAGGGATGGCGTGACACAAACGCGAGATTTGCAAGCGGTATCGCGGTTGCTGGGTGAGCGTAAAATTTTGGGTTTGGTTTTAAATGATATGCGGTCTTAGTGTTCGCCCGGCATAGCCTCCTTAAGGGCACCTCCGGAAATCCACTTTTCGCGTGCTCGCTTCGTTATTTTCGTACTCAGTCGGTCATTTATACCGCATAAACTCCCTCATTCGGCTTGGGCATCCTGCGTCGCTCTCGATTTCATTCCTGATGAAATTCTACCTTCCCCGTCCGTGGGGTCGTTCTGCATCCGTGCAGTTGTCCGCGCGAAAATGCCTTGCGATCATCACGAAAATTGAATTTCCGCAAGACGCCCTTAATATGTTTTGAGACCTTTGCACGAAACAAAATCTATCGTCATTCCCGCGAAGGCGGGAGCCGTCAGTCCAGCGAAGATTATCTAGCTGTTCAAAATACCTAATGAAATCAAGAGCTGGCTTCCCGCCTTCGCGGGAATGACGGGGCAAAAATAAACAAAATCTAATTCGTGCAAAGGTCTCGTTTTATTAATTTCATCCGTGACATTTGTGCGGATAAAAATTATTTATTACCATTTGGTACATCTTGGTAATGTAGCCGACACATAAAATAATGACAAGACCTGTTCGGTTTTTATGGGGGGTGTTTGAGCTGGGCGCACCATGTAAAAAATTTATGTTTCAATTGTTGTTTTTTTGTTACGAAAATATTTCACAAAATTTGTGTGTTTATCTAATGTTTCTAATTGTGCGATGTTTGGAGTGGTGCCCACCTAATTTGTTTGTGGTTGGGTTTTGTATTCTGAATAAGTGTAACAAATGACATATTTCCATGCTTTTTGGCTGGATTTGGCTGCCGCAGGGTGTTTATCCTGTGTAATATTGCTGCAAAAATCACATGGTCTGATACCCTTGCCCTCAGATTTTTTATCTAGTCAGTGTCTGTGAGGGTGGTTTGTTTTGTATAAGCCGTAGTGGTTTTATGGAGAGCCTGCTTGAAATAAGATTACTTCTTACAAATATATTCTCAGGATGTATGTTATGAAAAAAAATGCTCTTTACGTAATGTTTGGGTTGGCGGGGTTTTTGTCTGCCGTCCATTCAGCTAATGCAGCACAAGTGGATTTGACTGTTGTTATCCAGCAAGCCAACGACGATGGTGAGTTGGTGGGTGTGGGCGAAGCGAATACCTGGGATTTGGACAACAACACGCTTTGGTCAACATCAATGGTCGGTAAACACGAAATCAGTGATTTAGTGAGTTCCGACTTAGGATGGAATGTGGGGGGCGCAGCAAGTTTCGCGGGAATTGAGATTAACGACCTCAAATTTGATATGGACCCATTGTTGAGTTTTGATTTCACGTTGAATAACAATACAGCGTTTAATCAAACTTATTCAATTTACTACAACACGCCCTTGGTTCCCAATCTCACGGGTGTAGTTAACGCTTCCGCAAATTTAACCGCTGTATTAACTGATGTTGCTGGTAGTAATGTCGGTGCAAAAATTTCTCCGTTATCAGGCTCTTCTATTTTAAGGGCGTTTGATATTACGGTGAATGGCACTGAAATTCCTAAAAATGTGGATGTTGGTAATACCTTTATCATCGGTAATACTGGCCCGCGTACCGCTACTAAAAACTGGTCTGCGGTTAATACACTGTTGTGCGGTACCGGTGAGTTTGCCTGCGAAACCATGTCGGCGGTTTTAACTTTAACCCTTTCTAAGGGGGATAAGGTTAGGCTATATGGTGAAGTGGAACAAATAGAAGCAGTTCCGTTGCCTAGTTCTGCTGTGCTGTTGGGATCCATGTTGGCGTTGTTGGCTGGCGTGCGTCGCAAATTACGCGCGGCTTAATAAATGGTTGTTTTTTATTGCTGTTTTAGCTGTATTGCAGCAATTTATATTTTGGATGTAAAAGGACTTTACTCCAAAACCCTTATTTTAATGCGCTTCAAATAGCGCCATTCAGGCAACACTCTTTTTTCAAAATACCTTTCAAAAAATAGCCATCCCTGGCCTTAAATTTATTATTTACGACGCATAAAACCCACGCCAAAAGCGCTTAATGCTGCAAAAAACAGCGGTAATGCGGCGGGCAGTGGTGTGTTAACAATGGCTTGTGCTTGGTATAACGGTAAATCTGTCTGTGTAAAACCGTAGACAAATAATTGGTTGGGATTATTTAGGCCGTTTACATTGTTTATATAGTCGTTATCGTTGGACAACCACAGTGTGTGGTATTGGGTATTGCCCACTTGTACATCGCTACCGAACGCTATGCCTTCTAATTTTGCTGGGATTTGATTTTGGCTGAAACCTGCGGCAACTAAATTAGAGGTGATGTCTAAAAATTCTGTTTTGGCTACCGCTTTGCTGCTTAAGTCACCGCTCATTCCCGCCACACTTTGTGCGCCGGTAATGTCAATTTGAAAGAGTTTTTTTACCACCGCATTACTGTTATCACCAAGGCCTTTGCCATCGCGCTCCAACACCAAAAACTGCTGGTTATTAATGGCGAGTATTTCACTTACCCCGGTACCATCTGTTAATTTGTAGGCGAATTCCTGAGTATTGCCGCTGGCGATATCAATCACCACCATGCGCACATTTTTTTTGCTGTCCTGAAGGGCGGTGGCTTGCATGATGCCAACTAGCTTGCTGCCATCAGGTGTGATGGCTAGGCCTTCCATACCTTTATTTGTGGTGCGCCCCACTGGGTTAATGGTTTTATTAACTTCAGCGGCTTCGGTGCTAAAACTATTCGGGGCTGTTAATGATGCGGGTAAATTAAATGTGCGCAGACGCTCGCCGGTGGCCACATCAAATTCATACACATAAGGGCCGTATTCGTCAGAAACATAAGCACTTTTTCCGTCATTGCTGATGCGAATGCCTTCTGGGTCTAAACGGGCGTTGTTGGGGTTGGTGGTGGCGCCTGGGGCAAAGTTATCTGAGCGGCCAGAAAAATAAAAATTAGTTGCGGTATTAACGCTAGGAATTGCGCTGGGCAGCCCGGCGGTTGCGCCATAGTTTAATGGGGTGTTGCTTGATAACAGCGTGGTGGACGTTAATTGAGTGGTGACGTTTAGCGGTAAACCGTTGATATTTCCTGAAGGCGTAAGGCCTACGTTAATTTTGTGAAAACGCGGAATATAGCTGGTGGTGTCATCAATTACTGCGCTGTTGGCATAGGGTTGCGCGTTGGGGCCGCGATCAGGCAATACATAAAATTGGTTGCCGCCCGCGTAAGCGATGCCTGAACCTGTACCGCCCAGTACAGCGGCGCTAATGCCGGATTCTAAGTTGTACGTTAAACCGGATAAATCCGTGGCGCCAGTAATTTCCCCTATGCCCAATAATACAGGCGCGGCCTGTGTGCTGGCAGATGCCACAGCCATAATTATGGCACTTAATGGTTTTAATAATTTTTGCATAACAACCTCTAATGGAATTAATTATATTGTGAGTAATTTGACGAACCACTGCGGCGGTTAAATATTTTAGAATTCATCTGGAAGTCTCGCTGAGCGCCAAAAGCGGTGCTGGTTGTTGGTGGCATAACAAAAGTTAAAAATGCAGGGAAACCTTGCTGGCTGTTCAAAATTTACGAAGAGCCAAAATTTTTAATTATTGCAGGCCGCGCCAAAATACGTGCAGGCTTTGGCGGTTCAACTGAGGTTTCTAGGTTTAACTCGCGCATGCTGAGGCTAAGTGTATTAGATGACATTTGCGTTGCAGTGGGCGGAGGGAATGCGGTGTGTGGGCTGCGAGGTTGAGCGAGGGGGAGGGCGGGTGCCCTTTTTTATAGATTTTTGTGTGTGGGGTTTGCAGTTTTTAGGTTTAATCGCCTAGCGGTGTCATTTTTGTTAAAAAAATGAAACATTTAGGTTGGCTGTAAAAACCGCTGTTGAATTCAACAGCGGTTTTTAAGTTTTTGGAATAAATCCGCGAAATCCGGTTTTGCGGTAAGCCTGTGCGGGCTGATTTTTATTTCACTAAACTCCAATGCCCCGCGCCTGCCAGGTTTAATTGGTGATTATGAAATTGCACCAGGCTAGATCTGTGTCCAACGCTGACTAAAATAGCTTCCGGCAGTTCCCTGCGCAGCATTTGGTACAGCGCAAACTCCAAACCTTCATCCATAGCGGAGCTGGCTTCATCCAAAAATACCGCAGCGGGGCGGGTGAGTAGCGCGCGGGCTATGGCCAGGCGCTGTTGCTCGCCCAGGCTTAAAACACGGCTCCAATCGTCTTCTTCATCTAAACGCGGCGCCAGGTAAGCCAGTTGTACATGCTCTAATACCGGCAATAAATCAATTTCAGCGGCAGCGCGTGGGTAAAATAAGGCTTCTTTTAATGTGCCTAAAGGTAAATAGGGTTTTTGCGGCAAAAATAATACGTCCCCTTCCGGCAGAATTAATTCGCCCGTGGCATAGGGCCATAAACCCGCAAACGAGCGCAACAAAGTGGTTTTGCCCGCGCCGGAGGGGCCTTGAATTAATAGGGCGTCGCCGGTTTTTAGGCTTAAAGAAAGTTCTGTGGTGAGCGGGGATGCGTCTGGGCGGGTGACACAAAAGTGCTGTAAATTCAGTGTGGAGCCTTGGTGTTTGGGCGTAATACGCGGCAGGGTTTCGGCCTCGTCAATCACCTGTAAAAACCCGGTTAAACGGATCATAACAGCACGGTAATTAGCAAAAGAGTCGTAGGATTGGCGGAAAAAAGACAGCGCACCTTCTACTTCACGAAAAGCCGAATAGCTTTGCATCATGTCACCTAGTTTTATTTCTTTAGAAAACACACGAGGCGCCTGAATGATGAGAGGGAAAACACCAGCCAATTGACTGATGAAAATATTAAAACCATCAAATTTAATGGATCTAAATATGATCGCCCAATAGTTAGCAATAACGGCTTTAAAACGCGTAGAAAGATTGGCCTGCTCAACCCGTTCACCGCCATAAAATGCCACGCTCTCGCCGTATTCTCTTAAGCGGATTAATGCATAACGAAAATTTGCACTCAGTTTTTCATTTAAGAAATTTAAATTGATGAGTGGGCGACCAAGCCAAATAGCCACGATGGTTGCCGTTAGAACATAGACATAAGCGAGTACCACCATGGCGCGTGGAATTTCGATTCCGAACAGTGCCAGTGTGCCCGAGAGCGTCCACAGCAATATTGTAAATTCAAATAGTGAAACGCAGGCATCCAGCAGGCCAACCGAGAGGCTCAGTGATGTACTGATGAAGCTGCCTATATCTTCTTGTATACGTTGGTCGGGGTTATCCATTGATGTTTTGGCGAAGTGGCTGCGGTAATAATTTTGTTTGTTTAGCCATTGCTTCATTAAATGCTCAGTCAGCCAAACACGCCAGTCCAGTGTAAGCAAGTTTTTTACATAATAATTCACCAGTGCGCGTGCTACAAAACCCACTAAAATTAATGCCCAAATACCTATGTTAAGCCAAAACGCTGGTGCGTTTAATTCTTGTAAAGCAGTATAAAATCCATTATTGGCTCGAGACATTAATAGTGACATACGTACGGAAATTAGGGCGAGTAAAATAACACCA
>JBEGTZ010000171.1:0-10328 GCA_041179125.1 Pseudomonadota bacterium
GTAGGGTGGATTCGTAAGCGAAGCGACAATCCACCATGTCGCGGCCCCGATCTCGCCGCTCAACATAATAATTCTCAGCTGCAAGACCGATGGTGGGTTGCTTCGCGAACCCACCTTACGATTGATCCACCTTACGAGTTCCGTAGGTTGGGGTGACAACCCCAACATTCCATTTATCCGCGAGCACAAGGTCAGCCATAAATACGAGCAGAGTTTTAATTTTTCTCTGCTGTACGATGGGATGTTGGGGTTATCACCCCAACCTACGCGCTTACGATTGATCCACCTTACGGGTTATTTTGTAGGTGATGTTGATTTTTTATGTTTTAAAATGCATTCAGCAAAAACATAAAAGAAGCCTAACGCGCAAGCGATCCCACTAGCAACTGCTTCATAGCCTGAAAAAAAATACTTTGCAAAAATAATAGAGGCACCTACGCAGCTAAGGAATATTAGCTGACGTCGAATGCCGGAAGCCAACACAGGTTGGCCAGCCGAGTTTAATTTATGCGCTCTCCCACTTCGTTTCAATCGCATTGATTACAGTCATCCTCTATACGCCAATGTTTATCATCAGGAATTAACCATCCTAACCCCTCTGCCGCGCCCTCTGTAAAGGCTAAGCCAAACAACTCTCGTTTCCCCTTCCCGCTGTAGCGATCTGCTTCAGTCGTAAATCGTTTTTCAGCTTGCCGCGCCTGCCAGCCATATCGCCGTGAGGTGTTTTCTGCTTTTACGCCAGCCTTCACTCCTTTCCAGGCATTGCCCAAGCCACGACCAGCGCTAAATGGATTTACGGCTCCAGCGACTGCGGCTATTGCTACAACATCCCATTTAACACAACTAATTCTAAAACCATTTGTGGCTAATTGAATCGCTATATCAAGGGCAGCACCTTTCACTGCACCATAGAACACAGGTGCACACCAAGGGCATTCACCCGTAGGATCCGTGAACGATAGCGGATTTCCCAATACATACCCAAAAGTATTAACCCCACCCCCCAACCCAATCGGATCACTCTCCACATACCGCCCCGCCAGCGGATCATAATCCCGAAAGTAGTTATAAAACAGCCCCGTCTCCCCATCAAAATACTGCCCAGGAAACCTCAAATTAAACACCACCTTTTTGCCATCCCCATCCGGGTCTTCGTTGGCGGCGGTTTCGCCAAACGGTTGGCTGTGCCAGCTCCAGACCATTTTGCCCGTGCCGTCTGTGAGGGCGCGGGGGGTGCCTAGGTGGTCGGTGTGGATGTAATAAGCCTGCGTGGTGCGGGTGGTGCTGGAGCCGAAGCGGGTGCTTTCGCCGCCGTATTGTTTGCGCACGCCGGTGAGGGTGGCCGGGGTATTGGTGGCGGGGGTTTTGATGCTGAGGCTGTGGGTGTTGCTGGACCAGCTGAGGGCGCTGGTTTGTTTGATGCTGAGGGTGAAACTTTGGCTAGTGGCCGTGGCGGTGGGGGAGACGGTGTAGGTGACGCTGGGGCTGCTGCCGGTGCCTTCGCTTAGGGTGAAGGTTTGGCTCCTTGGCGGGTGGTGATGCGGTATTGGTACGGCTCGCCGGTGACGCCGCCGCTCACTTGGGCGCTTAGGCTGATGCTTTGGCCGGGTTGCGCTTGGCTGCGGCTTAGGGTGCTTGCGATGGTGAGGGGGGCTTGGATGGTGAAGGCGGTGCTGTAGGTGATGGGGTCTTGCAGCAGAGTGGTGCTGCGGCTGGCGGTGGTGCCGGTGTTGCGCACGGCGACGGTGAAGCTGTAGCGGGCGCCGATGCTGTTGGGTACGGGCCAGCTGGTGTAGTTAACGCTGCTCCAGTCTTTGATGGTGGTGCTGGTATTGGTGGCGAGGTCTTTAACGCTGATGCGGTATTCGTAGTTGTTACTGACGCCGCCGGTGCCGGTGCCGTCTATATATATGTTGTCGCCAGGGTTGAGGATTTTGTCGCTCAGGCTGGCGTAAATACCCAGGTTGGGGTTGGTGGGGATGAAACTGATGAGCGGTTTGCCTTCGAGGTAGGCGACTTCCATCATGGGGGCGCCGTATTGGTTGCTGGCGGCGAGCAGTTCGCCTTGGGGGCCGTAGCTGTAGTGTTCGCGCTGGAAGCTGTCGCTGCGCCAGACGGTTTTCATCTGCCGTTGGCCTTGGGCGTTGAGGCGGTATTCGGCGCTGCCGCCGCTGTAGCTGGCACTTAGGCGGCCCGCTTCGTTGTTACTCCAGGTTTTCGTTGTTGGGGCCGTAGAGGGAGTTACCGGCGGCGTCGTAGCCGATGTAGTGGCTGCTGTTGCTGTCTTGACCGTTGATGCGGGTGGTGATGGCTTCCAGGCGGTTGCTGTCCGGGGCGATTTGGTAGGTGTCTTCTTCTGTGGTGCCGTTGAGGTTGAGGGTTTTTTGTAGGCGGTTGCCGACCTCATCGTAGCTAAAACCGATGCTGCCGTAGTTGCTTTGGGCGGTTTTTAGGCGGCCCTGCGGGTCGTAGTCGAAGGCTTGGTTTTGGCTGGGGTTGAGGGTGTTGTTCCAGCTGTTGAGGTTGTCGGTGAGGTCGTAGCCGAACATTTGATCCAATACGGCAAACGGGCCTTGGGTTTGGATGCTTTGCAGGCGGTAGTCGGTGTCGTAGGTGTAGCGGGCTTGGATGCCGTTGCCGAAGCGGTAGGCGGTTAGGGGGCCGAAGGGCAGGTATTCGCCTTCGCTGAATAGGGTTTGTGGGGCGGCGCTGCTGTTGCTTTGGGTGGTGATGTGCGCCACACGGCCTTGGGTGTTGTAGCTGTAGTTCACCACGCGGTTGCTGGGGTAGAAAATGCGTGTGATTTTCCCGGCTAAATCGTAGTGGTACGCCAGGCTGAGGTCGCTGCTGTAGGCTTGGCTTGTGTCTTCAAATACGGTGCTTTGACTGGCGAGGCGGCCTTGGTAATCGTAGCCGTAGGTGTGAGTGCCTGCGGCGTCGGTGCGCCCGGAGAGCCGCCCGATGCCGTAGCCGCGCCCCCAGTCGGTGCCTAGGTAGATGTCATCTTGGCTGTCGTATTGAAAGCTGACGTTCTCTTGCGGGCTGGCGGGGTAGGTAATCTGCGTGATGCGGTTTAAGGCGTCGTATTGGTATTCGGCGCGGCGACCATCGGCATCAAGGCGGGTTTTTAGGTTGCCCGCTTCGTCGTAGGTGTATTGGGTAACGCCGGTATCCGGGCTGGTGAGGGTTTTGAGGTTGCCGAAGGCGTCGTAGTCGTAGCGGGTGGTGTTGCCGCGGGCGTCGGTGACGGTTTGGATATTGCCCTGGGCGTCGTAGGTGTAGTGGGTTTCTTTTAAGGCTGGGTCGATGACTTTTTTCACGCGGTCCAGGGCGTCGAATTGCTGCTGGGTGCTGTGCTGTTTGGCATTGGTTTGGCTTTTGGGGTTGTTGTTGAGGTCGTATTGGATGTGGCTGTTTTGGCCATTATTGCCGGTGATGTCCATCACGCGGCTGAGTTCGTCATAGGTGCGCGCCAGGCTGTAGGTGATGGAGCCGGATGCGTTTTTGATCTGCTGATTTTTGCGGTTGCCTGCGTCGTCTAGTTCATAGTCGATACGTTCGCCCGCATTGTTGCGCACGGCTTTGAGTTGGCGTGCGTCGGTGTATTCAAAATGCGTGATTTGGCCGTCGGGGGCGGTGGTTTGGGTGAGCTGGCCCACTTCGTCGTAGCCGTAGGTGGTGGTGGCGTTGAGGCTTGCGTCGGTGGGGTGTTTGACGGTGACGCTCTCCAACCAGCCGCGCGGGTGGTAGGTGAGGTCGGTGGTGACGCCGTTGGGGTCCGTCACTGAGGTTAAGCGGCCTGCGCCGTCGTAGGTGTTGTAGCGGGTGAGGTGGCCTGCGGCATTGGTACTGGTGGCGCGGGTGCCGTCTGTGTTGTAGGTGTGGCTGGTGATGTCTTGTACATCGGTGCGCGGGCCGTCTTCGGTGAGGATTTGGCCTTGGTCGGTGTAGGTGTAACTGATGGCTTGGTCAGCCCAGCTGGGTTGGGCCATGACGCAAAGGATGGCGATGGCTTGGCCTAAACGGCTTAGGGTTTTGCGTGCAGTTTGAGTCTTCATGGGCAATCTTCCGTTTTAAAGGGCTGTTGAACAGTCAACCGTTCCTGCGGGGCGCGGTTTGATGGTTTGGGATTTGAGTTGGCCTGTGGCGGTGTAGTCGAACAGGGTGATGCGGGCGGCTTCGATGAGGCGGGCCGGTTGGTTGTGGGTTTCGTGCCAGCAGGTTTGCACCGTGGTGGCGTCGGGGGTGCCGAGGGCTTGGGTGCGGGTTAGCTCGCGGCCGAAGGTATCGTAGGTGTATTTTGTGACACTGCCGTTCCAGTCGGTTTTGGTTTCCAACAGGCCTTGTGGGGTGTAGGTGTAGCCTTGGTTGGCGCCGACGCAGTTGGCGGTTGGCTCGCCGGTGACTTTATAAACCCGGCGCACGCCTAGGATGTCGGTGAAGCTGTAGGTGGTTTTTTTGCCTAGGGCGTTGGTGACGGTGGTGCTGCCGTCGGGGTTGAATAATAGGCTGGTTTTTTCGGCGCCGCCTGCGTGTTCGCTGGAGATGGCGCGGCCTAGGTCGTCGTATTTCCAGGTGGCGTAGCGGATACCGCGTTCGTCGGTGATGCCGGTGAGGTTATTCGGGAAGCGGGGGTCTTCGTAGTGGTAGGTGCGGGTGGTTTGGTCGGGGTGGGTGACTCTGGTTAGCAGCGTTCCGGTGTAACCGAATTGCAGGGTTTTGCCGTTGGGGGCTTGGATGGAGTTGAGTTGGCCGTTGGTGAAATTGTAATTAAATTGTTGGCCTTGTTCGTTTTGTACGGAGGTTAATTCGCCTTCTGGGGTGTAGGTGTAGCGGTTTTTTAATTGGCCTGAGGGGCTATGGATTGCAGCTATTTTTCCGTTCTGATTAAAGGTTTTTTTGCCATTGGATGAAATCAGCTGCCAATCATTACCGTCTCGTACTAGGCTCTGCTGAATACTTGAGCCGAGCGTTGGCTGAAATTGGCCCGCGCAGCTCAAAAAATAATTAGTCAGGCTGCCATTCTGCCGTTTATGTTGCACCAGTCCGTTGATTTTGGTTTTGGTGCCTATCCCTAACGCTGAAACAACCTGCCCGTCTTTTTTCAAAAAACAGGTGCTGCATGCGTATTCTGCCGTAAGGCCCAGCAGTCCGGGATTGCGTGTTTTTAACTCTGCCAAACCCTCTTCACACGCGGATTCTTCATTATAAAAATCTAAGCTTCTGTCGCTTATGGCTATGGTTTTGTCTAGCCTGATTTCATCCGGTGTTTGCTGCCATTGCGCTGAAGAGCCTGTTTTAGAGGACTCAAATACATAATTAACTGGCAACCCCTCAAGCATCAGATGCTCCGATTGTATTTTTTCACCGGTGGCTAGTGTGATTGGGTTGCCGGCTGTGCTGGGGGCTGAATTACAGCTGGGCGTTGTGTTTTCTTGTGGTAAAGCAGCATGGTACCGCCCCTGGCACATGAAATTCACACCGAATTTTCCGGCTAATAAAACGCCATTCGGGCCGCAATCTAAGCCGTGTAAACGCACACACAGCCTGTAAGCAGGTACGTCGTACCAATAAGAACCTACAGCTGGGTTATAGGCATCCTTGTATTGGGGATCAAGCCACATATGCCGGTTGGGATTATCCTCGTCCACAGTATATAACTGAGACATGTCGTAGCCCCGGATGCGGTATTTATCAATTTCTTTCAGTAAACCGGCTTCTTCTGCATGGAGTAATTGAGTCCAATCATTCGGGTCGCAATCCTGCGCGAAGCATGGAAATGACAAAAATAAAAAAATAGGCGCCACTATTTTTAACAAAAATCTTGAGCCAAATAAATGTTGCTTTGTGGTAAGCCAGCAGGCTGGGAAGAGCTTGCAAAACCCAACATTGCCGTGCCTGTAAGAATTATTTTGCGTTGGTATAAATTGCACTTCGCCCGATATTTTTCTGGTTGCGAGTGTGTGCTGTGTTGGGGTTCGCAGGCTCACCGCCAACCTACGTAGTACCGAAATTAATAGTAAAAATACATCCATAAATAGTTCCATGGTTGCTGGGTGAAAGGGGGGGTTATCGGCAGTCAAACTGCGGCGCAGGACGGGGGAGTTTGCCGGGGGATTGTGTTGCTTTTGCGACACCGCCGTGGAACCTGGAAACCTCAGTTGAGCGCCACGGGCAGAAGTGGGTTTTGAAGCAATCAGGCTGGGGGTATGCTGTGGGGGATTTTATGGGGCGGGTGGTTCATCATGGGGGTAATACTCCTTAACCTAAAACACTCTAAAACCCTGGCGGGTGCGGCGGGCAGCTTAGTGAATTGCGTGGGGCGGTGCGAACGTTTTTTGGTGTGTGTGTTTTTGTGGGGGGGGTTATTACACAGCTTTTGGGTGCTCACTGAGGTTTCTAGCGCATTGTGGGTGAGCTGCGCGGCCCCCAATATTCCCGCCGTCTGCGAGCACACAGTAGGCCATAGATAGGAGCGGTGTTTTAGTGGGTGCGGGTTACGCCTGCGGCTAACCCGCCCTACTAGGCATGGGGGATTCAACTGAGGTTTTTAGGTTAAAACCTCTCGCTGCGTCCGGGCTGCTCGTCCGCCGCACCACCCCGTCAGGCTACGCCTGCCACCCCTCCGGTGGAGGGGAATTTGGGTCTGCGCTCCATCAAAAAAAGTAATTGCTCAGCACATTTTGTCACTTGAGCCTCGCTTGCTCCTCTAGCGGGTAGGTTGGGGTTATCCCCCCAACCTACCCCATGCAAAAAAACAAAACCTCAATCCCGCGCGCGAATAAAAAACCCGATCAATTTAACAATCGTCACCACTATCAACATTAAAACCATAGCGAATAACAACGGTGTACCGGCCCGCCAAAACGCCGCCGGGCCTTCGAAGATGCCTTCGGTAATGGCTATAACCCAGGCGGGGGCTAGGTAAATGGAGTCGGCATCGGCGTGCCAGGGCACGGTTAACGCTACCAGTGGAATAAAACGCAGTAATTGGCGCAATTCGTTGAAGAGGATGCGGCGGGTTAAGAACCACCAGGCCAGCAGGAAGGCCGCCACGCCTGCGCCATACACCATCCAACCCATGACATATTCATCGTGACTGTACATAGTGGCCCTTAATAATGCGGTGGCCGCTGTTCAACCAAGGGGTTTTGGTCGTCAAGCTGGGTTAATAAATCATTCAATTTTTGGTTTAAATGCAGAATATGGCCCTGGGCTTTTTTTAATTCATCCGCCTGTAATGCCATTTGCTGGCTCATCTGCTGGAGTGCATCCTCCTGAAAAGCCAAACGCATTTGTAGGTCTATCCAGGCTTCTTCGCTGATCATAGTGCCTCTTATAAGCCGTAGAGTTTGCTGTTGTGTTGGTTGATGCGCTTCATTTCATCGTCCAGTACCGGCGGCATTTGCAGGTAAAAACCTTGTTCATTGAGGGCATCCAACACTTTTTGGCCGCTGGTGCGGGCGAGTTTGCGCTCGGGGGTTAACACTAAGGTGAGTGTGTGGTGCGGTGTGCCGAAGTGTTCGAGCAATAATGCCGGCACGCGGGTTAGGCCGTCTGTTTTGGCGACATAAAGATACAGATCGTGTTTTTTCAGGCTTTTGTACACGTCGCAAATGGTTTTAATGGGCTGTGAATGGGCAGCGTCAGTCATGGGTTCTAACCGTTGGGGTTTTGCGAAACAGGGTTTTGGTAAAACGCCAATAGGGCCTGGCCGAGTACCGGCTGGCGCCAGCCTTGCAGAATACTCGGCACAGGTTCATCCGCAGGCAGGCCGCGCACTAGGTATTCGTAATCGCGCTTGCGGGCGAGTACTTCCGGCGCCACATCCAAGGCTTGGGCTTTTTGCTCCACCCACTGGCGCAGGTCTTTAATTTGCTGTTGTTGGCCGCCGCTTAAGGGGCGCGGTTGGGCCGGGGGGAGCTGTTCTTCGGCTTGATTCAACACCGTCTGAATCAGCTCGATAATGTCCTCGCCATAGCGGCGAATGGTTTTTTCCGCCAGGTCTTCAATGGGGCGCAGCTGGCTGATGTGTTTGGGTTTGTGTTGGGCCAGTTGGTAAATGGCGGATTCTTTTACTACGTGGTTGCGGGGCATATTGCTGTCTTGCGCCACGCCTTCACGCCAGTGGCAGAGCACCTGCGCCAAAGCTTGCTCGCGTCGGTTCATGCGCTGTAAACCCTTTAAGCGCAAGTGGCTTAAGCGCGCATCTTGAGCCTCATGGCTGTGGGCCAGCAGCGCGGCGCAATCTTCTTGCAACCAATTTAAACGGCCCTGCTCCACCAATTTGCCCTGTAATTGCCGGGCGATGGGCAACAGGTAATACACATCCCAAGCGGCATAGAGCGTTTGCGCGGGGCTTAAGGGGCGCACTAACCAGTCTGAGCGGGTTTCATCTTTAGGCAGGCGCACCCCCAACATTTGCTCCACCAAACGGGCATACCCCACTGAGAACCCCTGCCCCACCATCGCGGCGGCCACTTGGGTGTCGAACATATTCACCGGCAGCGCGCCCAGCAGCAGGGCAAAAATTTCTAAGTCTTCTGAACAGGCGTGCAGGGCTTTGCACACTCCGGGGTTGGCCATCACCTGGGCCAAAGGCTGCCACTGGGTAATCGTTTTGGGGTCGATAAAATAAATGCCGCTGCCGTCGTAAATTTGCAGCAGCGCGGCGATGGGGTAATAGGTGTTGGTGCGCAAGAATTCCGTATCCACCGCCAGCCAAGTTTGCTGGTTCCAGCCCAGGCACAGCTGCGCTAGGGCAGCGTTTTCAGTGACCCAAATAGGCTTGAGCGCCTCAATAGGTGTTTTAAATTCATCCGACATTTTTAGAGTTCCCGGCGGCTGGTGAGGGCGTGAGCCAGCGTGCCGCCGTCAATATATTCAAGTTCGCCCCCGATCGGTACGCCGTGGGCAATGCGTGTCACCTTCACCCCTAAGGGTTTGGCTTTTTGCGCAATAAAATGCGCCGTGGCCTCGCCTTCCATTGTGGGGTTGGTGGCGATAATCAGTTCGCTGATGGCATCCGCCTGCAAACGTGCAAACAGGCTATCCAGCCCCAACTCCGCAGGGCCAATGCCATCAATGGGCGAGAGTTTGCCATACAACACAAAATACCGCCCCCGGAATATCCCCGACTGCTCCAGCGCCATCACATCAGCAGGGTTTTCCACCACACACAACAGGTCCGTTTGGCGCTTGGGGCTTGAACATAAATGGCAGCGGGTTTGCTCGGTAAGAATACGGCAGCAATCGCAGCGTTTTACCTGCTCGCAGGCGGCTTTTAAATTGGCGGCTAATTGCAGTGCCGCCGGGCGGTTGCGCTCCAACAGGTGCAGCGCCATACGCTGAGCGGATTTAGGGCCTACGCCGGGGAGGGTGCGCAGGGAGGCGATGAGTTGGTCGATTAGGGGGCTTAGCATGGGGGGCTTAAAATAGTGGCCTTAAAATTAGTGGGAACCGTTTTTGAACATACAAGGCGCCTCCGGAAATTCAATTTTCGCGATGATCGCAAGGCATTTTCGCGCGGACGACTGCACGGATGCAGAAGGTAGAGCGACGCAGGATGCCCAAGCCGAGGGAGGGAGTTTATGCGGTATAAATGACCGACTGAGCACGAAAATAACGAAGCGAGGGCGCGAAAAGTGGATTTCCGGAGGCGCCCTACAGTCAGGATAATGATTTTGAGGGCAAGATCACCCATCGTATGGCCCAAGAAACCGCACGCCATTGAAGTGAATCAGGTGAGACGCTGCATCAGCCGTCCACACCTCAGTCTCCCAAGCAATTTGCCCGAGGTAACGGCCCATAATGGCTCGGTTTGGAAAGGCCGTTACATAAACCAATCCAGCAGTAGACCCAGCAAACAGCTTGGCAAGTTCCGCATGGCGTTTGCCGTCAATTGGCCCGTGGCTGGTAACAGCTTCCACCAGCAACAACCAGTTTTTCTCAACAAAATGCAAGACCACATCCGGCATTTTACCGTGCGAATCCACATGCACATTAAGCCCAGCCAGCAGGGCCGCATCGAAATAGCCCCACTTATCGCCGGTATCACCGGCATAAACCAGCACGCCACCGGGCGCAAAACGGGGTGCAAACTCCTCAATAATGGAGCGGATTAACTCGCTATGCTCGCCAGGGCTGAGGGTGATTTCTTTACCTGGGGCGATTTCGACGGGGATGCGGTGTTGCTCCCGCTCGTTAGCGTACTGGGAGACCAGTGTTTGCTGTTTGCTCAAATATACGGCGAGGTTGTCATGCCATACGGAGGCGCCAAAAGTACGCAGCAGATCCAATGCGGCAGGTTCAATTTGGTAGACGGAATT
>JBEGTZ010000172.1:0-13964 GCA_041179125.1 Pseudomonadota bacterium
GCTCTTGTTACGGGTTCAACTGAGGTTTCTAGGTTAAATTTGGAGTAATTGGCTGAGGCGGAGTTTTTTTAATGGTTTTTCAATAAAGCCCTGCGCGCCGCATTTTTTCACTTCATCCAGATGATCTTTTGCGGAATTGGCGCTCAGCATAAACACCGGACAGGAAATATTACGCTGGCGTAATTGTGCTGTGGCGGCAAATCCATTCATACCAGGCAAATGCACATCCATCAATACCAAATCGAATTGTTCGCCCTGGTCGATAAATTCCAGGCCTTTTTCAGCGGTGAGTGCTTCGCGCACATGAATACCGGGGCGCAGGGATAAAATTAATTGCCGCGCCAATAATTGATTAACTGGGTCGTCATCTACAATTAACACACGGTTAATAGCGGGTTTTTCTTCTGGTAGGTATTTTTGCAACAGCGTTGCCACCTGCCAACGGTTAAAGGGTTTTTCTAAAATATCGGCAAAGCCAATGCTTGTATATTCTGCGCGTTGATGCGTCATCACATTGGCGGTAAATGCGATAATCGGTGTTTTTACACCGCGCCGAATGAGTATTTCAGCAGCTTCTTTACCGCCCACAAAAGGCATTTGTAAATCAAATAAAAATAAATCGTAGTCTGACTGCACGGAAAATGTCAGTGCCTGCGCGCCATTATGCGCCATATCGAAACTGACATTGAGTTGTTGCAATACATGGCTAATCAAACACTGGTTTTCTAGGTTGTCTTCAGCCACTAATATTTTGCCGGATAATTTAGGTAATACACGGGCATTATGCTGACGGCTTTGTTCTTCCCACTGCGCGGTAAATATTGATTCGTCGTGAATAAGTTCCGGGCCTGCCTGGCACGGCAGCGTGAGTGTAAATGTGCTGCCTTCGCCCAACGAAGACTGCAAGGTAATCTCCCCACCCAATAACTGCACAATATTTTTTGATACATACAAGCCTAAGCCGGTACCGCCGTAAAGGCGCGTGGTGGAGCTATCTGCTTGAGTAAATGCGGTAAATAATTGTTTGGCGTGGTTTTTATCAATGCCAATGCCTGTGTCTTGCACTTGAAATGTTAAGCGCCCCGAGACAAAAGACACGCGCAAACATACCGAACCTTCCTGAGTAAACTTAACAGCATTATTCAGTAAATTAAGCAAAATTTGGTTAAGGCGTGTGATGTCTGTATGAATAATTTGGGGCAAGGGGTAATCGAGTTGCAGATGAAACTCCAACCCTTTATCCATAGCGCGCAGCCGCACCAGTGCATCCAAAGGGCAAAGTACGCCGACAATAGGACAAGGCAATATTTCAATCGACATTTTACCCGCTTCAATTTTGGCAATATCTAAAATGTCATTAATCATCGCTAATAAATGTTGCCCACTTTGCAGAATAATTTGAGCAAATTTATCCCGATCGGTTTGTGCAAGGTTTTTTTCTGTTAGTAAATCTGCATAGCCGAGCACCGCCGTTAATGGCGTGCGAATCTCATGGCTCATATTCGCCAAGAAACGTCCTTTGGCTTCTTCAGATTGCTCCGCATGAATGCGCGCTTCATTGGCGGCGACTGAAGCTGCTTTCAGCTCGCGGATTAAATATTGATTACGCACCGCGCTTGCGCCATGCATTAAAAATTGATTGATGCGGGCAAAATCGTGCTCTTCTAAATCGAACGGCACTTCATAATTTAAAAAAGCCGCCCCGGCGATAACTTCATTATTGACACAAACCGGCATATACAGCACCGATTTAGCGGCTTTAATGGCGTACAAACGTTGGTCGATGGGGGCTGATGTGGCTGAGGCTTCAGGCGTTAAACGCGGCAGGTAGACTATTTTGTTGCGTGTTAACCCACGTACAAAAATACTATCAGCGTCTTTTTCTAAATCGAATTGCATTAAAAGAAATTGACTGCGCTCAAGGTCGGTGACTAAATCGCCATAAATACCGGTGATAACAAAGGCTTTTTTATCCTCGCGATACGGCAGCATATATAGGCTTTCAAACGGGTAATAACGCTGCACACTTTCCATGATGGTTTGCAAAATAACGTCTATATCCAGCGAGCCATTTACCGTAGCCACCAGGCGGTTGATCAGTTTCAGCTCTTCTTGTTGCTCTATCGCTTGTTTGCGCGCGGTGCGCAATTTGGTGTTGGTGATATAAACCAGCCCACCCAAATTAACCATGTATAAGGTAAAACCAACAGATACGATGAGCAGCGTGAACAGTGGTATTTGCTGCGTAAACTGCCAGTTGTTATATAAACCACCTAAAATTAACCCCACACAATGGCAAATAGCTGCGTTTATAAGCATGGGGCGCCCCCCTACCGAAAGGTAAGTTACACCCATAGCGGCGGTAAAAAAGGACAGTAAATACGGGTTAAACCCCCATAAAGCTAAGTGAACGCCATAACTTACGGCATCCACCAACAACAACCGATGCTCAACTTTATTATTGGGAACCCAGGCGTACATCAGGTGGGGGTAAATTAAACCTTTGGCCGCAATTAACAGCCAATAAAAAACCGAAAACTGCCCCCAATACAGGCTTAAATGCAATAAAAATATTACGCCGTAGGTGGTAATCCGCAGCAAATAATTTTGTTTGACACTGACAGGCACTTCACCTGAACGCAACCACATGTCTAACCCATCTTCCGAGTCGTAAATATTAAGTGAGTATAGTGGATCAGCTCCGGCATGACCGCGCTGGGCGCATGAAGGGCACCTCCGGAAATCCACTTTTCACGCCCTCGCTTCGTTATTTTCGTGCTCAGTCGGTCATTTATACCGCATAAACTCCCTCCCTCGGCTTTGGCATCCTGCGTCGCTCTACCTCCTGCATCCATGCAGTCGTCCGCGCGAAAATGCCTTGCGATCATCGCGAAAATTGAATTTGCGGAGGCGCCCTGAAGAGGAAAACAGTACATCAGCGGCCAAGACCTACATCAAAATGGAAAGGGGCATTGTGCCACAGCGGGTTTTTATCTTGGAATGACACCCTTATCATTTTTTTGGCGCCATATATTCCGAATACACACTAGGTGCTGAGTAGTTACGAATAAAACTACTTACTGGGCAGAAACTGAGTGCTTTTAATAAAGCAGTAATACAATTTAGATTTGTTGATTGTGTTGCTAATCCTAGAATCTCAATTGCCCCCTACTGTGGCCTCTGAACCTACCGATCCAACTGCGGTTTCCAGGCTAATTGGTTTTGAACTTACGCAATGCGCCGTCTAATTCAGCGGCTACTTTTTCCAGTTCATCCGAGGCATTTGCTACGTTCAGAGCCAGCTGCGCACCATCTTTAGCAAATTGAGAAATATTCAGCGTATTCTGGCCAATTCCCTCCGCCACCTTGGATTGCTGGTTGGCCGATGCCGATATTTGTTCGTTAACCCCTGCAATTCGTTGCACCGATTCGTCTATTTGTTTGAGTGCTGCACCGGTTTCTCCCGCCTGAACTACCGATTGCTCTGCAATAATCTGGCTTTGCATCATCGCTTCCACCGCAAGATGCGCGCTTTCTTGTAATTTGCTGATCATAACTTGAATTTCCTGGGTTGATTCTGCTGTGCGAAAGGCTAACTCACGCACTGAATCAGCAACCACAGCAAAACCGCGCCCCTGTTCACCGGCACGCGCCGCTTCAATAGCAGCATTGAGTGCCAGCAAATTAATTTGATCGGCAATGCCCTTAATCACATTTACCACACCGATAATATTGGCGCTATCCGTATTTAATTGCGCAATAACCGATGAGGATGTTTTTACTTTTTCCGCCAACTGATTAATCCCGTTAATCGTGCGGCTCACCACGCCTAAGCCATTGCCGCTTTCTGAACGCGCCAACGCGGTTTTATTGGACGCTTCCATTGCAAGTTGCGCAACACTTTGCACTGATTCGGAAAGCTGTGTGATGGAGCCTACCACTAAGGATATTTCGTTAGTTTCGTTATTTACTAACGATGAGTTTTGCAGCGCTAATTTTTTAAGCATTTTAGATTGATTATGAAATACCGACCCCAAGCCCGTTACGTGAGCGATTAATTCACGCAAACTAAAAATAAATTCATTAATGGTAGCACCTAAATCCCCCACTTCATCGCGGTATTGAATCGGAATTTTATTCGATAAATCACCCCCATCCTTGGTAAGGCGGGCAACAAAATTTTGCATGTTTAAAATTGGGGAAAGTATAAGTGTTGGTATCAGCAGCGCTGTAATCAACGTGGTTAACAAACACAACCCCAACGCAGCCCCCACCACATAGTGGCTGCGCAAAATTGATTGTTCCGAGGCCTGTACGATGGTAATGGAGCGTTGCTGCACACTATTTTTAAGAGTATGAATATGCGCACGCATGTCCTGAAAGGCTTGATTACCATCTTTAAAACTAATTTCAATCGCAGTGGTGCGGCCTTCACGGGTATTAGCTTTTCGTGCAGCCACAACACTTTGAGTGAAGTTTTCCCAGCGGTCACGCGCTGCTTCATAAGCTTTAAATTCGTGGTCTATATCCTGTTCGCGTATTCGGTTGCGGAAGGATAATAATTTATCGTGGGCTGCACTTAAATTTTTAGCGTGTACGCTTGCGGACTGTACAAAATCGGCTGATTCGGGATTAAGAAACAACATACTGCGCTCTTCCGCGAGCGCTATGTGTATTTCCGCACTCGCTTCAAGTAATTCACTGGTCGCAGCTAAGTTCACATTACCCAGCAATTTGACGTGCGCGTCTATGCCTAATAATTCACGCAGCGTCATGACACCTGAAAATAGCGTCAGGCTGGTAATAAAAATGATGGGAATGAGCAGTTTTTTCCGCAGTGTTAATCCATTAAGCCATAACATACTATTTTGACTTTTCTAATTCATCGATATTAACACCGACACACAGCGCGCCAATGACGGTACCCGCATCAACTACCGGGACGGAAACCTGTACTAAATAAGCTTTAGCGCTGTCATCAAATTTACTTTTTCCAATATCAACACCGCCTGCTCCGCCTTTAAAAGCATTCGTAAATTTTTCTTCATCACCCTGCCAATAATCCGAAGTTTTATTGGTCATCGCCACATTGGCACCTTGAGAATCCATCAAAAAACTTTCAAAAAAATAAGGTTTAGTGGCTTCAAGATTATTGAGCTCTGTTGCCGCTGGATTTTTCATCATGACTTTCATTTGATCGTCTAACCCTGTTGCAGCCATCCATTCTTTGTCGCGTTTTTGAATGGCGTCCAGGCCCATTTTTTTGGCGTTTTGCTCTTTTACCGCAGCAACCAGAACTGGGTTCTCGCCCCATTTTTTGATGGTAGGCACCAGCCCTGCGATCAAATCATTACCTTCTGCATTTACAGCGCCAGTATAAAAAAGCCCGATGCCCGCAATGAGCACCCCACAAAGACGAAGATTTTTGAATGGATGTAATGAAGAATTTGGCATAGCAACTCCTGAATTTAATCTGGGTTAGATAACAAGAGTAATAGTTGCCATTTGCTACTGCGTCAAGCGGGAGGCTTATACCTAAAAGCTCATCAAGTCTGTGCCGCACGCTTTATCCTAGAAACCTCAATTGAGCGCCTAAAAGCTGTAAAAGCTGTGTAAGTCATTGGTTCAGATAGCGAAAGTTTAAAATGAAGGGCAACCTTATTGGTTGTTCGAAATTTTAAACTTTTGCTAGATGGGCCAAGGGGTTGCGCAGACTTGGGTGATTCAACTGAGGTTTTTAGGTTTATTACAGCCAATATTCACAGATGGCCAGGCGTTGTTCAGGGGGGAATTGTTGACGCGCCGCTTAAGGTTTGTGCGGGCAGGTTAGGTATTCTTGGCTTTGCATTTCCAGCAGGCGGCTTTGGGTGCGGGCGAATTCGAAGGTGAGCTTGCCGCCGCTATATAAAGAAGCAATAGGCGCCTGTGCGGAGATAATCAGCTTCACGCCCCGGTCGTAAAATTCGTCCACCAAATATACAAAACGCCGTGCCGCATCGTCGTTGGCAGCCGCCAGTAATGGCACGTTTGAGAGCAGCACGGTGTGATATTCCTTTGCCAGTACGATGTAGTCTTGCTGTGAGCGAGGGCCTTCGCAGAGGGTTTGGAAGTCGAACCAAACAACATCCTCCCACTCACGCAGGGCCGTCAGTGTGCGGCCTTCAATGGTGAGGCTCACCGCGCCTGCATGGGCTGCGGGGCCTGACAGGCGGGTAAAGTGCGCGTGCATTTGTGCTTGGGCCGCTTCGCTTAGTGGGGAGAAATACAATGCCGCCTGTTGCAGGGAGCGCAGGCGGTAGTCCACGCCGCCGTCCACGTTAATCACGCGGGTGTAGCGGTTCAGCAGTTCAATGGCGGGTAGAAATTTCTCCCGCTGCAAGCCATTGGGGTAGAGGCCATTGGGCACGATGTTGGAGGTGGCCACCAGGCATACGCCGCGTTCGAATAGGGCTTTTAATAGGCCGGATAACAACATGGCGTCGGTGATGTCGGTGACAAAAAACTCATCGAAACAAATGATCTGTGTTTCATCGGCCAGGCGCTGGGCCACTTGTTCTAAAGGGTTTTTTTGGCCTTTTAGTTGTGTCAGCTCGGCGTGGACGCGGCGCATAAAACGGTGAAAGTGCGTGCGCATTTTGCGTTCGAACGGCAGCGCGTCAAAAAATAAGTCCATAAGGTAGGTTTTGCCGCGCCCTACTCCACCCCAAAAATACACACCGATGGGCGGCTCGAGCGGGGTTTTGCGCCGTGTGATTAGGCTTCGCCAAAAATTCATGCGGGGCTGTTGGGCGGCCAGAAGCCGGCTGAACAGATCCTCTAAGGCCTCAACAGCCAACGCCTGGGAGGCGTCCACCATAAAACCCGGTTGCTGTGCGTCTGTACGGTATTGGCTTAAGGGCGTGCGCATTAAGGGCGTTGAGGCTAAGGGCGCTTCGGCTTGCGGGCTTTTCTGGCCTTTTTGCGCTTCCTGCTTTTCTTGCCCCTTCGAAGATGGAGCCATAGTTTACTCTCAAAAAAGCTGCCAACTTTACAAAGCCTTACCGTTCGGCGCAATTGATATTGGCCAGCGGGCGGTTCGAGCGATCCCACTGAGGTTTTTAGATTCAAATACAGTATGATGCCGAACCTTATCTCTTTGTTTTAGGAGCCTTTTATGTACTCCCTTGAGCTGGTGTTGATTATTTCATTGGTGGCGTTGTTGTTCGGGTTGGGCCTGGGCGTGTTGTTTGGGCGCAGCAAATTCGCACAGGGCGGCTCCAACCATTTGGCCAATCGGTTACAACAGGCGGAAGCGGAGCTGGAAAATTACCAGCATCAGGTGGCGAAACATTTTGTGGATACCTCCGCGCGCATTAGCGATTTAACTCAAAGCTACCGGGATTTACACCAACACCTGGCCGATGGCGCAGCCCGTTTAGCCAGCCCAGATATTAGCCGCAAGCTGTTAGAAGCCGCTGAAGCCAATAATGCGGTGGTGGATGTTATTCAACACGCTGAAGCCAGCCTTGAACCACCGAAAGATTGGGCGCCCAAAGCGCCGGGGCAAAAAGGTGGGTTGAGTGATGAATACGACCTGGAAGATGCGCCAGCGCCCGCCGGGTTCAGCCCGCCTAAATACCAGCCTTAGGGCGAACAAGGCGCGAACCCTGTGCGACAAACCCTTGCTGAATATATTGTCTGGCCGCTGATCACAGGTGTTCTGGTGGCGGTTGTGGCGTTGCTGGTGTTCCCGCAGTTGCGCCCGGCATCGGTTGCCCGTGAGCAGCCTGCCGCACCGGCACTTCAGGCATCTAATTTCAACGGCCCCATTTCTTATGCGGATGCGGTGAAGCGAGCCTCCCCGGCGGTGGTTAATATTTATACCCGCACAAAAATTCAGGAGCGCAGGCGTCAACTCATCGAAGACCCTTTGTTCCGCCATTTTTTTAATTCCGCAGACATTCCTCGCCAAAAACGTATGCAATCAGCCCTGGGCAGCGGCGTGATTGTGAGTGAAAGCGGTTATTTACTCACGAATATCCACGTCATCCGGGGCGCCGATGAAGTAGTGGTGCAATTGCAAGATGGCCGCGAAACCCAGGCCACACTGGTGGGGGTAGATGAAGAAAACGACCTGGCCGTGTTGCACATTAAGGCCGATAAACTCACCGCAATTCGGATCGGCGCGCCACGTAATGCCCAAGTGGGCGATGTGGTACTGGCCATTGGCAACCCCTTTGGCATGGGGCAAACGGTTACGCAGGGCATCATCTCGGCCACAGGCCGCCACGGGCTGGGCATCAGTACGCTGGAGAATTTTATTCAAACCGACGCCGCGATTAACCCTGGCAACTCCGGCGGCGCGCTGATTGATGCACAGGGCAATTTGCTGGGCATTAACACGGCTATTTTAGACCGCTTAGGCAATTCAAGCCTTGATGGTGTGGGGCTGGCTGTACCGGCTGATACCGCCTTGCAATCACTGAAAGATATTGTAGAAATGGGCAAGGTGGTGCGCGGTTGGTTGGGTGTGGAGGCGCAACCGGTTACGCCGTTAATCGCGCAAAAGCTGAATTTAAAAGCATTAAACGGCGTGGTGGTGACAGCTATTTTTAATAACGGGCCAGCCCATAAGGCAGGGCTTTCGCCAGGGGATATTATTTTAAAAATCAATGGGTTGACCGTTGGCAACGGCACTTTAGGCATGCAAGAAATCCTCAAAGCGCGCCCCGGCCAGGCGATGGAAATTGATATTTGGCGCCAGGGTGAAACTCAAACCTTAAATGCCGTGCTGGGCAGCAAACCGGACATCAACACCAAAGAGCCTGAAGCCGCTAGGGCCAATGACGGCTGAGCCTGGGTTGCTCAGCCTATTTGCTTCCAAGCGGATTGCAACTCGCCCAATAACGTCGAGGCTTCATCCAGCAGCTTCACCTCATTTTTACCGTGTGCCTGGGTGAGAATTTTTTGTACATAGAGGTACAGGTTATCGAGGTTGTGGGCTAAATCACCGCCGGAATCTGTATTTAAACTCTCCCGCAAGCCGCCCACTACGCTGATGGCACTGCTGATTTTTTGCCCTTTTAATGCAATATCACCAAACTGCATAGCGCCTTTAGCCTGGGCAATGCGCTCAATGGCACCATCGAACAACATGTCGATGAGCTTATGGGGCGAGGCTACATCTACATTGGAACGGTACTGGACCTTGGCGTAAGACTTCAATGCAGTTTGTGTATTCACAGGTGGCTCCTCAAACATCGTGTATACCCCTTTATCGGCTTTGTGGTTTAAAACTTTAGCAGGCTCCCAATAATAGCTGGGGTTTTTAGCCGGTAGCGTTTCGGCATATCCACAACTAGACTCCCTCTATGCGCGCTATTTTTTTGCGCCAAAACCTTTCAACCTAGAAACCTCAGTTGAGCGCCCAAAAGCTGTGTAAGCCATTGGTTCGAATAGTGAAAGTTAACGATGCAGGGCAACCCTATTGGTTGTTCAAGTTTTTAACTTTTGCCAGATGGATCAATGGGTTGTACAGACTGGGGTGATCCAACTGAGGTTTCTAGGTTCAATCCAACAGAGGTTTTTAGGCCCAACCATCCAATGTCTAGTGCAATACGCCTACGGTTTCCCGGCAAGAGCTTCCAAGCTCATATTTTGAACGTACTGACTGTTTTGGCTTTGCTGATTGCGGCGTTGCATGGGCCGCATCTTTGGGCGGCGAGTTGCTCCGGAGTTTTTCCTTCGGGTATTGCCAGCACAGGAAATTCCAGCACCGTTACCATCCATTCGGGTGCGCGGGTTAACAGCAGCCCTGGAAATCAAATTACCACTAAAAATTACGTCACTTATAGCGTCGAAAATTATTGCGGTTCAGTCCCATGTACCGCCACCAACACCACATCCTCAACAGCCACCGATTACAACACTTTTCCGGGCGGCTCAAGTGTTTATGTCAATTACGCCGCAAGTCAAAGCTTTGCCAGCTCCACCAATTTTACAAGCCTAGGCATGAACACGAATGCCACCGTCAATTTCGCCCCAGGGGATTACACAATTCAAGGAAATTTTGCAATCGGCGGTGGAACACCTGCATCGCAAATCAATGTGAGTTCCACGGGTACGGTACGAATATTTGTGCAAGGCAATTTGGATATAGGCTCGGAGACACAAATTAATATGGGTACCGGTGGCGGCTCTACACGATTTATTTATTTTTATGTGCGCGGCACTACGGTTTTACAAACCAGTGCAGACCTGAAAGCAATTATTTATTCCAAAGGTGCGGTGACTATTAACAACAGTGCAACGTTGACAGGTGCCCTCACCAGTGAATCCGATACCGTCATGTATTCTGGCTCAAGCATTACTTACAGTGCTACAGCAGTTTCCACTACCAACTTTGGCAGCAGTTGCACCGCAGGTGGCAGCACCATCAACAGTTTTACCTTTGATTTAGGCGCAGGCACCGCCAGCACCTGCTCGGCGCGCGCCATCACCATCACCGCTAAAGATGCCAGTAACACCACATTAACCAGCTATACCGGCACGGTTTCGATATCCAGCTCCACCGGCAAAGGCGACTGGGCAAAAACCAGTACCGCCGCCAACGCCCAGGGCACGCTAACCCCAGGCTCAGCCGACAGCGGCGCAGCCAGCTATACATTTATAGGTGCTGATTCCGGCGATATCGTTTTAAATTTAACCAATACCCACGCCCAGTCCCTCACCATCACAGTGAACGACAGCACGGCCAGCAAAAGCACTACATCCGCCTCATTAGCCTTCGCTGATAACGCCTTTGATATTGCAATTACCGATACCCTAAGCGACGACTTAATCGCCGGGCGCAGCCACTTATTCACCGCTAGCATGATGAAGCGGGACGCCATCACCGGCAATTGCAGCGCCGCTAGCGGTTATAACGTCGCGGGCGTAAAAATGTGGCTCACCCGCAATTCGGCAGACCCGTCTGGCACCGGCCCCACCGCCACCAACAATGCCAACAACAGCTCCTCCGTGCTGGGCAATTCAGAACCCGGCTCCAACAACATCAACTTGAATTTTGCCAGCGGCGTGGCGAATTTCCGTTTGTTGGCCTCGGATGTGGGCAAGTACGTGGTGAATATCAAAGATGCCAGCAACACATTTGCCAGCGCAGCCATCACCGGCAGCTCCGCCACCTTAATAGCCCGCCCGTTTGGGTTTTATATTTCAAGCTCAGCCAACCCAGCAGCCAGTTCGGCGGCGGGCACAAAATACAAAAAAGCTGGGGAAGCCTTTAGCACCACAGTGACAGCCGTTGCCTGGCAATCGGCGGATGATGCCAACGACGATGGCGTTGCCGATAACCACCAAGACACCAACCCCGGCAACAATGCCGATTTATCCAACAACACAGCGGTATCCAAATTCAGCTTTGAAACCGCAGCGGAATCCGCCTTACTCGGCAACGCGTTGTATTTGCCCGCAGGCGGCGCCAACCCTGGTTTAGGCGGCACCACCACCTTTAGCGGCTTCAGCGCAGGCAGCAAAACCAACACCAATCTAACGTTTAATAACGTGGGCATTATTGAATTATCCGCAAGTGTCAGCGATGGCGATTACCTGGGCGCAGGCACCACCCGCACAGGCAAAATGCTGACACGCTCAGGCTACGTGGGCCGTTTTTACCCCAGCGCATTTTCACTCAGCAGCATTGTGTTAACCCCAGCCTGTAGCGCCTTCACCGCGCACTCCTACATGGCTCAACCCTTCAACGTTACCGCCACACTCACCGCACTCACCGAAACCAGCGCCACAGCCACTAACTACACCGGTGATTTTGTAAAACTCGCCAGCGACTTAACCAGCAGCTTCGCAGCCGTAGACCCCACCGCCGCCACAGCACTCACTTCACGCGTTGCACTGAGCAGCCAAACCTACCTGTGGACTAACGGCGTGATGGCCGCAAGCGTCAGCGCCGCCATCAACCGCGCCGCCAGCCCAGACGGCCCATTCACCAACGCCCGCCTAGGCTGGGCACCCATCGACAGCGACAGCGTTGCCCTACTAACCGCACAACTCAATTTAGATAGCGACCTAAACAGCAGCAACGACAAAGCAAACCTAGGCAGCCAAAACCTACGTTATGGTCGCCTACGCTTAGACGATGCCTTCGGCCCCGAAACCGCCGCCCTGCCGGTGATCTTCCGCACGGAATACTGGAATGGCAGCGATTGGCTGCAAAACTCAGATGACAGTTGCTCACTCATTAATTTAAGCGCCGTGACGTATCCTGCCGGTGCCATTTCCACACCCGCCAACCGCACAGTGGCGGTGGGCAGCGGCGCCACTACCGGTACATATAGCGTATTCACAGAATCTACTACTTTAGGCTTTACCCGTGGCGACGCAGGCCATTCATTTAGCGCCCCTGGGGCGGGCAATACCGGCAATTTTGCGGTTGACATCAACCTAACCAACTACGCCTGGCTTCGATACGACTGGAACGGCGACGGAACAGCCGACACACAACTGCCCACCGCACGCTACACATTTGGGAATTATCGCGGCAATGACCGCGTGTTGTTTTGGCAGGAGGTTTTGAATTAGCTTTCCCTTAAACCTAGAAACCTAGAAACCTAGAAACCTAGAAACCTAGAAACCTAAAATGATGAGGTTTTTAGGTTAACCCGAGGCATCCTTGCCGCAGCACACTTTATTTCATACTTAAGCTTAAGGTGCGCTAAAAGTCGCTTGTAGCAAGGTGCGCAGTGGCATAGGTGGCGTCAACACCTCAGCCGCACCATCACGAAAACGCACGCGCAGCATAGGATCACTGGAGGCACCTTCAAGTACCAAACCCACAGGCTCAATACGATCCCAATCAAACGGGCCGAAAGGTGCCGGGACATACATCAAGCGCTGCCCGCGACCAAGCCAAAGCGTATCCACAATAAACCCTTGGGCGCCGCTGTTGGTGCTGGAAACTCCAAGGCGGTCTTTCAAACTTAAACTAACACGCTTGCCGTCTATTGTTGCAGCTGCGGTATCCATAGTGGTAAGCGCGGTGATATCCCGCACAATACCGTCCACATTAGCCAACGGAGTACCCTGATTCAGCGCCTCAGGGTTCAAGTTGGATGTCTGCTCACTCACCATAATGCTGATATGAGCCGGCGTGTTCACCTGTAAATCTGGGTTGCCTTCCAGCTGAACAATAACCTCTTTAAACACCCACGCACCGCCCACCAACGCGCGGTAGCGATTGCCATCAACCCGCTTAAAACCACCCACGCGCAATTTAGCCGCATTAGGAAAGGTAATTTCCATCGCACGGATTTCAGGCTCCGGGTTATTGGCCGTGCGGTTCACCGTCATAACAACCGATTTAGCACCAAATAAATCAAGCCCAGGGTAATTAACCGGGCCAGGAAAGGAGTTAACATTAGCCAAGTCATAAACATAAGTTTTTGCCTGGCCCATACTGGCTAAACCCATTAACAATGCTGCCGCTAAGGTTTTGTGAAGAATATTTAAAGGTTTCATAGAATTTCCTAAGTTAAGTGTCCCAAATGGTTTCTGCGGCGGATACCTGCACGCAGGCCTGCACGATAAAAGCCCGTAACCTGTTCAGTCAAGACTACAATGCGGCCGATCCAGTAGGTGCCCGTATAAACTCCTTAAAAAAGTTGGTTTTACTGGTTTGAAAGAAGGCCGTCCACGTAAATTGGTTAAATAAAACCGTTAATTAGCCGCCATAAACTTACGCAAATCACGCTCGCATCGGCACACATGCACAATATAAACAAACTCAACCTCTTCGCGATAAAAAACGCGGCACGGCGGAACCACAACTTCTTTATATCCCAACTCAGGAATTTCCGTAAGCGACCAATAAACCCCACCTATCAACCAGAGAACCCACTCTATTAGCCTAAGATTTTTCATCCGAGGAAAATCTATGGCAAAGCGAACCCCCCAACAATGGCGCGAGCTGATTC
>JBEGTZ010000173.1:0-9641 GCA_041179125.1 Pseudomonadota bacterium
TACAACGCGAATACGAAGCAGAAGCCATGCGTATTTTGCGCACCATGAAAGGCGATAAACGCAATAATGCACGCGTCATTCAAGGCGCAAAAGCCAGCAAAGACGCCGACCGCATTACCCCGCCTAAACATTCTATTTTAGACGTCATGAATTTTTCCCATGCCACCGCAGAGGCTTATATTAAAGCCTCTTATGCCAATGTATTGCGCGTGGATTCCGTGGAAGAACTGCGCAATACCGCGCGCGGTATTACCGCCGAAGGCATGGCCAGCGGCGGCTACAGCATGTTTCGCTGCGATTTAGACGACGGCGAATTAGTGTTTGGACACGGCGCACGCGCACGCGCATTAAAAGCCAAAGAAAAGGACTTAGAAAAAATTCAAATTCAATACGCCCAAGCAGAAAAACAACGCCAAACAGCGGAGCAATTGTGTCAAATTATTGAGCGGATTCGCCACTTGGATATCGGCCAAGTCATGCACACTTTAATGGACGCCGCGAGGGATTTACACGCCGCAGAACAGGAATTACAACAACTGGACAGGGGCGACACCCACGAATTAGACGCGCAATTAGTAAGCTGCCAAGGGGAATTCTCCGAGCACGAACAACAATCGCGCCTGTACGAACAAGAATTAGGCCGTTTATTAGAAAAACAAAAACAAGATGATAAACGTTTAGAGGCTATTTCCAACGAACAAGAACGTTTAAACATGCAGCGCGACGCGATGGAACAATTGGTATACCAAGCCGCAAGCCTGTACCCGCGTTTTAACGCAGAAGATATTCTGCCGGAGTGCGAACAAAAAGCCCAAGAAGCAGAAAACGAAACACAATTTATCGATAAATTAAAAACCCAACAGGACACCCTAGCCAAAACCGAACGCCACTTATTTGAGTCTATCTCCAACCATAATATGACGGCGGCTTTGAGCGATAAAATTGTTTACGAAACCGGCTACAGCACGCCCCACTCGCCCGAATTTTTTAAACACATCAGCCAACTAGGCGCAGCCATTGAAACCCTGCACAACCGTTTAAAAAATAATATTCTAGTGGAAAAACACCGCCAGCTGGTGCAATTAAAAGACAGCTTTAACACCGCTTTTGTAAGCAATTTATGCCACTCCATCTACCAAGCCATTAACGAAGGCAAACGTATATTGGATGAATTAAACAAAGAACTGCAACACCACCGTTTTGGTGCCGACCGTGAAATGTTTTCGTTTGATGTGGAGTGGGTGCCTGAATATCAAGAATATTGGCAGTTCTTTAAAACACTGATCAACATGCCCAATTTAGGTGAAGGCTCCACGTTATTTGACGTGGAATTGCCACCCAAATTTGCCCGCACGCGGGATCATTTATTAAGTATGTTATTAGACAACGACGAAGTAACCGCCCACCGCGAACTGGCACGCCTAAGCGATTACCGCAATTACCGCCGTTACGAAATTTATAAACACCCCGAAAACAAACAACCCATCGCACTCAGCCAATACGGCACAGGCTCCGGCGGGCAGCTGGAAACACCCGCTTATATTATTCGCTCCGCTGCGGTCACTTCAGCCTTCCGTTTTAACGACGGCAAAAGCCACATGCGCATGGTAATGGTAGATGAAGCTTTTTCTAAAATGGACGAAGGCCGCTCACGCGAAGTGATTCGTTATTTAACCGAAAGCCTAGGCCTGCAATTATTATTCATCATGCCCACCAGCAAATCCGGCCCATTTTTGGATATTATCTCCAACCAATTTGTATTCACCAAATGCCCCACCAACGAGCCAGTGGGTGAATTACAAACACGGGTATTAGTGGACCGCAAAGTATGTAACTCAGAACAAATAAAAACCCTCTGGGCACACCACCGCAAAACCATTCGGCACCAAGCGATGTTGGATTTTATGGAGGATTTGTAATTTTGTGGCAGTTTTGGGGCGCTCAACTGAGGTTTCTAGGTTTCTAGGTTTCTAGGTTTCTAGGTTTAATGATTAGACTCATTTCATACTGGAAATAGCTGAGCGCTTCAGATTCACTTCATATCGGACAGGTGTCCCCCAAACCCAACAAAGTTCGGTAGAATCGCCCGCCCAATTCTACCCAGCCCGCCTATGCCCACCATGCAAATTGCCGAACGTTTTACCGCCACCGTGCGCGCCTTCACCAGCGAAGGCAGTGGCGTGGTCGATCACCCCAGCGGGCGGGTGGTGTTTGTGCCGGGGGTTTGGGTCGGCGAGCAGATCGAAGCCAAAATCACCCAAATTAAAAGCCAATTTGCCCTAGGCGAGCTGGTGCAAGTCATCATCCCGCACCCCAATCGCCGCATTGCACCCTGCCCCTACAGCGGCCCCGGCGCCAAACAATGCGGCGGCTGCCCCTGGCAATTTATGCCCTACGGCGAACAGCTTGACGCCAAACAACAGCGCGTTGCGCAAGCGGTGCAGCGTTTGGATGCCAGCGTAAACCTACACCCCATCGCGCCCTCCCCTAACGAATTTAACTACCGCAACCGCGCCCAACTTAAATCCTTGGGTCATCAACTGGGCTTTATCGCAGGCGCCAGCCACCGCTTGGTTGAAATAGAAGAATGCCTACTATTAACACCCGCCTGCGCCGAGCAATTGCACCAAGTGCAGGCCCAAGTCAAAAGTCAACCGCACACCGCACAACGCAAACAACCCTGGATCACCTGGGATATCAACGAACATGAATTTCGAGCCAACCAACGTCTGCCTTTTGCCCAGGGCAACAGTGCGCAAAATAGTTACATGCAGCAATGGTTAAGCGAGCAATTAAATACCGGCAACCATGAAGACTGCGTGTTGGAATTATTTGCAGGCTCTGGCAATTTCACTCAAATCATCGCCCGCGCAGGTTTTAAATTTATTCATGCGGTAGATGTAGTAGAAGAAGCCATCAATAACCTCAACCAACAAAATTTACCCGGCGTTACTACTCAAGTGGTGGATATATTTAAAGAAGGCAATCTCGCGCAACTCATTAAACGGCTAAAACCCAGCATGGTAGTTTTAGACCCGCCTCGCGACGGGCTTAAAACCGTGGCGGAATTACAGGCCAAAAAAACGCCCATAAACACCCTTTTATACATCTCCTGCGATTTAGCCACTTTTATCCGCGATGCCAACGCCTTAAACAAACAAGGCTTTCGGTTAACACACGTGCAACCCCTGGATATGTTCCCGCACACGCCGCATTTGGAATTATTAACCCGCTTTGAACGGCGCTAATAACCATGCTAGAGGCGATTTACATCAACGATTTAACCATCCCAATTGTGCGCACCAAACGGCGCAAAAATATCAGCATTCGCATTAAAAAAGCCCAAGCACAAGTGTTCGCCCCCATGAGCACCTCACGCAGTTTCATTCAATCGTTTGTGGTCAGTAAAATTAATTGGATCCACAAACATTTAAAAGCACATCAAGAACACGCACAAAAAAAAGCCGAACAAAAATTTAATTTATGCGAAGGCGCCGTGGTGCGCGTCATCGGACAAGATTTACGGCTGTGTTTAGTGGCAAATTTACCTGCAAGCACACAACAAATCGGTGACAGTCTATTAATAGCCGCATCGAACAAAAGCTCAAACACACAGGCATTATTCGCAGGCCTGCGCACTTATGCTATGGAGCAAAGCCTCAAAATAATCACCGCGCAGGTGAATCACTATGCCGTGCAATTAGGCGTAATGCCCAAGCGCATTACCATCAAAGAATACCGCTCCCGCTGGGGCAGTTGTAATGCGCGCAAAGAAGTGCAATTTAATTGGCTCATTGCACTGGCGCCCCCCCAGGCACTCGAATACGTCGTAGTACATGAATTATGTCATTTAATTCACTTTAACCACTCGCCCGCATTTTGGGCCGCCGTAAAAAAATTAATGCCAGATTATCCCGTCTGGCGCCGCTGGTTCTCCACCCACGGAGAATACCTGTGGAGTATTTTGGACTATAAAAATGATACTCATTAAACCTGAATTTAACCCTAAAGCCATTCGCAGTTTTGTTATTCGCGCAGGCCGCATGACCGAAGGCCAAAAAACCGCATTTGATAACTGGTGGCCCGCTTACGGCGTAAGCCTGTTTGCCGGTGAATTTAACAGTGCCGCACAGTTTAATAATACCCATCCCTTAGTGGTGGAAATGGGTTTTGGCATGGGTGATTCATTACACGAAATGGTATTAGCCAGCCCACACACTAATTTCGTCGGCATAGAAGTTCACCCACCAGGCGTTGGGCGTTTAATTAATAACGCGGGTAAAAGCGCCGTTAAAAATCTCAAAGTCTACATGGCGGACGCCACCGATGTATTGCGCGATTGTTTCGCCGATAACAGCATCGACCGCTTTCAATTATTTTTCCCAGACCCGTGGCACAAGAAAAAACACCACAAACGCCGCGTAGTACAAATTGAATTTTTGCAATTGGTTCAGAAAAAATTAAGGCAAGGAGGTGTATTACATATGGCCACAGATTGGCAACCCTATGCCGAGCACATGCTCGACACAGTAAATCAATCTTCAGGTTGGCGTAATTTGGGCGAAGCCAATGGATTTACACCACGCCCTGATTATCGGCCTATTACTAAATTTGAAAAACGAGGTGAAAATCTTGGGCATGGTGTTTGGGATTTGCTCATGGCAAAAAACTAACAACATAGTGCGGTTGCGTTTAATTCATGAAAATGATTTAATCGCGCCGCTTAAACCTATCCCCAGCCGCTTGCGGCACAATTCTAATAATAATTCCCCAATTAACTTTTAAACTTAAACCCACGAGGAGTTGGCTATGAAAAAGCCTAATATTCTGCGCGCCGCAATTCTTGCTGCCGTATTAACCCCTGCCATTGCAACAGCGGCAGGATTCGAAGCCTACCTGAGCGTACCGTTCAACAAATACGGTGAATTAAAAGATTCATCCGATGAATTACTAGACTCAGTGGGCGGCTCATTATCAGCAGGCTACCGTTTTGATAATCCATTCGGCGTGGAATTGACCTATGCACGAGCGGATTCCGGCATTCGCCACAACCAATTTGCCGACGTAAATGTGCAATCGGTAGGCCTTGACGGCCTGTACCATTTCGCCGAATCCGACGATTTATCGCCCTTCGTATTGCTCGGTGTTTCCGACTATCAATACGACTACGATATAGCCGGTATATCAGGCAAAGATGCCCAAACCGCCATTGACTTAGGTTTGGGTTTGAAAAAATACGTCACCGATAATTTTGTTATCCGCACTGAAGCTAAAGTGTTTCGCACCTTAGAACAGTCCGCCACACACGCCGCACTGTCCGTAGGTTTCGGTTTTGCACTTGGCCACAAAGCCGCTGCGCCCGCAGCACCCGTTGCAGCAGCTCCTGTTGCCGCAGCCCCATTGGATTCTGACAATGACGGCGTAACGGACGATTTGGATAAATGCCCAGGCACCGCCGCCAAATTAAAAGTAGACGCAGTAGGCTGCCCAATTATCCTAAAAGAAAACGTCAACGTATCCTTGCAGGTATTGTTTGACACCAACAGCGACGTAGTAAAACCTGAATTTGATTCGGAAGTTAAAAAAGTGGCTGATTTCTTGGAGCAATACCAAGGCACCACCGCCGAAATTGAAGGCCACACCGACTCACGCGGCTCCAACGCACTGAACAAAACCCTGTCACAAAAACGTGCTGACGCAATTGTGAAAGTATTAGTTGAGAAGTTCGGCGTATCAGCAGCGCGTTTAAAAGCGGTAGGCTATGGCGAAGAGCAGTTGATCGTGAAAAACGATAAAACAGCCGCAGAACAAGCGCAAAACCGTCGAGTAATCGGCAAAATCAGTGCAGTAAAAGAAGTCGAAGCCACCAAATAATAATTGCTTCGTTTTCTAAAGGGCACTTCGGTGCCCTTTTTTATTGCCTGTTTACTTGTAATTCGCGCACTGGTAGCTAAGTTTGTATGGGCAGCCAAGTTTGTAATTGCTGACTCGCCTATGCTACGTTCGCTTAGGTTATAACCCAAACTATAAAAATAAGTGGGGATCTATGAATCGTGAGAAATTAGTTGATTTTGCCTGCCGCATCTACGCCTGCTCAGGAGTGGAGCGTCATTGTCGTCTACTGCAAGACGAATCATTCGCCAATATAAACCTAGTATTGTGGCTCACCTGGCTACAGGATCAGGCTATTTATCTGGAAAAAGAAGCCTTGTTCGAGGCAGAAGATTTAATCGGAGAAATCTCCGGTGAGGTGGTTGCACTGTTGCGGCATGTGCGCCAGCGCATTAAACACATCGGTCATTTTACACGCGTGCAGGAGCAATTAATTGGCAAACACATTTTGCAAGCCGAACTCAGCGTAGAAAAAATATTATTAGAGCGGCTGCAAGATTTAACTGGCCGCTTACCCCGCATCCAAGACCCAGCGTGCGAACCCTTATTGCTGCGCGATTATCTCTCGCACTTGCAGGTGCCAAGCCCCGCAGCACAGGAAATTAAATTTTTCGATATCCTGGATCGGGAATTGGTATTGGTGCCAGCGGATTAACCTAGAAACCTCAGTTGAGCGCCCAAAAGCTGTGTAAGCCATTGGCTCGAATAGTGAAAGTTAAAAATGAAGGGCAACCTTATTGGTTGTTCGAATTTTTTAACTTTTGCTAGGCGGGCCAATCGGTTGCGCAGACTTGGGTGATCCAACTGAGGTTTTTAGGTTTAACCACACAAACCCAATAAAAAACCCCGCTTAGCGGGGTTTTTTATTGGGTAATTGAGCGCGCGCTTAATTAATCGAACAAACTGCTGGGTCGATCTTCGTCATCTTGCTCTTCATTTTCATCATCTTGATCTTCTGTTACTTCGTCATCCTGACTCATCTCAATTGCGTCGTCTTGCTCATCCTGTTCCACCTGCTCGACCGAGGAAAAACTGGTTTCGCTTTTAAAATGGGGAGCAGGTGCTTCATCAGCATCGGCTTCATCGCCACTAACAACATCTAACACTTCAGCCTCTACCGCTTCTGCACTCACCAGCGCTTTAGGTTTGCGGCCACGTTTTTTTGGCGGTTCACCTGTGGTGGCGGGTTTAATTTTGGGTTTTGGGCCGCGTTTTTTAGGCGCATCACCGCTTGCGGTGAGGGTTGTTGCAACCTTAGGTTTAGGGCCACGTTTTTTGGGGGCTTCAACCGCTGCGGTCACGGCTTTGGGTTTGGGGCCACGCTTTTTAGGTGCGTCTTGTGTTGTTTGTGCTGTTTTTGGTTTGGGGCCGCGCTTGGCGGGCGCTGTTTTTGCGCTGGCAGCTTTAGGTTTTGGCCCGCGTTTAGCGGGGGTTTTAACTGCGGCAGCTTCCGCTTTGGGTTTGCGGCCAGGTTTTGCTTTAGCGGTTTTTATTTTGCTGGCTTTAACTTTGGTCTCTTTTCCCTTAACAGCTTTAACTTTATCCGCTTTTTTAACTTTATTCGTTTTGGCCGGGCGGCCTGCTTTTTTGGCCTTTACCGGAACACCTTCTTTAGCTGCGGCAAAAGAATCATTCAGCGCATCATAATCGTTACGGGCTGCTTCAACGGCTGCTTTGGCTTTTGCTAAACGGTTTTTAGCAGCAGCGGTGCGAACACCTTTAGTAGCTGCACTGACTTCTTTGAGTTTTGCACGGCTAGAGGACAGTTTTGTTTTAGCTTTTGAAACCTGGCTTTGCAGCGCTTTAGTGGCTTTAGCCGCCTTCGCTTGCTGTTTGCTTTTGGCTTTGTTTAATTCAGCTGTCAATTTGGCGATTTGATTCTCCAACGCAGCAATTGGGTCAACAGTTTTTTTTCGGCCTGCCATAACGTAATCACCTGTAATAATTCAAAAATGAAAAGGACAATTTTTCGTGCGGAAATAATAGCCTCCTTTAATTGCGGATGAAAACAATTTTTTATCAAATAAGCGTTTTTTCAGGAAATTCTTCCCTCTCGAAAGCCGTACGCATCGAACAAGCCGCTTTTAGATTAAACACTTAAATATTTGATTGTGCTGATGCAAAAAATATCAACTCACCAAATACTTCCGTCAAACGGCATCCGCACTATTTCAAACAACTGAAACAATATGAACGCTTTTTATTGGATGCAATTGTGAATAGGTTGTTTGTGTTGCTGCCGTATTTAGATTTTATGGCGCAGGGAGCTGCGCCAAATGTTTTGCATGGGGGGGATGTTTACTGCATGAAGCAACCATTTATGATGAATCATATATCGTGCAGTGGAGTTTATATCGGCTGTGCATTAGCAATTCTTCCTGTGACGAAGTGCCGGTGCAAAAAACAGAGCGCGATAATTAGCCAGCCAAAGCCGCAAGTACTATTGCGCACTTACCCTGCCGATTAGCTGGCTAAGCACTCGCTGCGCCGCCTAAGCCAAGGTAAACATTCAACCACAGCAGAAATTTTTGCCTAAATCACATCTTTAGTGAACTTTTTGCCAATAAACCTGCCTATGAGGCCCCAAATTTACATGCCGACACTATGAATATTCGGCAAATCGGGTAATATTGCCGCCCTTCAGCATGCCGTCCGGCGCCTTGTGGGGCCTGGCAGATTCGAAATCAAGCTTTTAATTCATTACATTGGGAATTTTAATTTATGAATACTCTGTTCTTGCGCAAGTCCTGTTTGCTAAGCGTTGCCATGGCGAGCGCTGTTCTTTTATCTGGCTGTAACAAAGAGGCGGATAAAGCTGCCGCCAAGCCTGAAGCCGCTCCTGCTCAAGTAGCGCTTAACACCATCGAAGAAAAAGTTTCTTATATCGTGGGTTTTCGTATGTCTACCCAAGCTAAAGCCAGCGGCTTTAGCTTGGATAAAAAAATGCTGAGCCAAGCAATTACCGACGTACAAGAAGGTAAAGAAGCTCGTATTCCGCAGGAAGAACAACAAAAAATCATGACCGAGTTTCAGCAACAACAAGAAACTAAACAACAAGAAGAGCTGAAAAAAACCGGTGAAGAAAACCTGAAAAAAGGTGAAGCCCACCTAGCCGAGAACGAAAAGAAAGAAGGCGTGAAAAAAACCGCTAGCGGCCTGCAATACAAAGTAGTTAAAGCCAGCGAACAAAAAGACGCCAAATCACCCAAAGCTGAAGACACCGTAAAAGTGCATTACCACGGCAAATTAATCGACGGCAAAGTGTTTGACAGCTCTGTTGATCGCGGTGAGCCAGTTACTTTCCCAGTAAACGGCGTAATTCCAGGTTGGGTTGAAGGCCTGCAATTAATGAAAGTGGGCGACAAGTTCGAATTAACCATCCCATCTAGCCTCGCCTACGGCGCTGGCGGCACCGGCCCTATTCCTCCTAACTCTGCATTAGTATTCGACGTGGAATTGCTGGAAATTAATCCTAAACAAGAAGAAGCACCTGCCAACCCACACGGCAAGCCTGCTAACCCACACGGCAAGTAATATCGCCTAGTTGGAGCAATAAAAAAACCCGCCTTTTGGCGGGTTTTTTTATTGGGTGTGTGAGCGACATGGATATTTCAGAGTTAAACCATTGATGTAGCATTAACACTGAATCCCTAGGTTTAGATATTCGCACAAAATAAAAAAGGCCGGTAAATTACCGGCCTTTTTTATGGTGCCAAACTAGAAATACTAGTTAACCCGCCACCTGATCC